>DASRTX010000385.1:0-5175 GCA_035655715.1 Myxococcales bacterium
CATCCGGCCGTGAAGAGCAACAGGAGCGCGAGCTTGCCCATGGTCACTCCTTCACGTCGAAGCGCTTGAGCAGCGTCTTGAGGTCCAGCGGGTTCATCCCGCCTTCGCCGTCGGTCGGGAGCACGATCAGGCGCGTCCCCCGCAACGCATCCGCCATGCGCAGCCCCACCATGTTCTCGCTCCCCGCGCCGCGCAGGGCCTGGTTCTCCAGCTCGGTGCCCTGCGCTTCGGCGAGCTTCACCAGCAGATCGCCGTCGGCGGCCTTCTTGCGCCGGTAGAGGTCCGCGTCCGCTTCCAGCTTCTTCACCTCTGCCTCCCCGCGCGCGAGCTCGACCTGCACCGCGGCCGCGCCCTCCGCGACGATCTTGTTCTTGGCCGCGTTGGCGATGGCGGCCTTTGCCTCCGCTTCGTTCTTGTAGACGGTCTGATCCTGGATCTTCCGCGCCTCGATGGCTTGCTGGTAGCGCTGGTCGTAGGTGTAGCGGCGGATCAGTACCTGGAGCACCTCGATGCCCTTGTCCTTCAGCTCCGCTTCCAGCGACACCTGCGCCGCCGCCGACTTCTGTACGCGCTTGTCGCCGCGGTAGAAGTCTTCCGCGTCCAGCTCGCCCAGCGCGCGCCGCAGATCCTGCTGCGCCCGCGGAATCACCGCGCTGTCCTCGAAGAGCCGGCCCGGCCCGATGGTGGTCATCACCTTGAGGGGATCGGCGACGCGGTAGAGGACCGTCACGTCCACCTGCACGGTGTAGCCTTCACTGGTCTGGATGTTCACGCCCGGCGCCACGCGGTGGCCTTCCAGATCCTCGCTGGCCTCGCTGCGCGAGTTGGACAGCTCCAGCACCTGCACGCGCAGCGGGAAGCGGTGCATGGTCTCGCCCGGACCGATGTAGTGCAGGCCTGTCCCGTAGACGGTGGGCTCGATGCCCTTTCCCATGCCGAACTTGATCTGCTTGACGCCCGCCTCGCCCGGCCGGACGTAGGTGGTGCACGAGTTGTAGCCCACCAGCAGCACCAAAAGGCCGGCGCCCAGGATCCAGAGCAGCCGCGTGCGCTTGCCGATGGGCACATTCATGCGCGGAACGGTAAAGGCCACGTCAGCCCCTCTCTCGCGCCGGTACGTGCGGCGCCTCGATTGATTCCTGCGGCAGTTCCAGGATCCGGGTCAGCTCGGAGAGCGGCCGATAGGTTTCGAGCGTCTCCCCTGCGCGCCCCAGGTCCCGCACCAGCGCGTCCAGCTTCCGCTGCCAGCGACGCCGGTGCAGCCACATGACGGCGTCGGGAAAGAGCGGCCCCAGCACCAGGAGCAGCGCGGGAAACCACTTGGCCTGGATGGGGATGTACGGCACCTCCACGCAGATGATCCCCAGTACGAAGCCGGCGGCGGCAAATGTCGCCCGCGCCACCAGGTCGCCGCCGCGCCAGATTCCGTAGTCCCGGCGGGCCAGAGCGATCTCCTGCGTGGCCAGCGCGCCGTAGCGCACCAACAAAATCTCGTCGAGCACGCGGCGGACGCGCTGCCAGTACTCGGGATCGTCGATGCCCAGCTCGCGCAGCTGCTTCTGCATCAGCTGCAGCTCGCCCTCCGCCTGCTGGCGCAGCGCCGCCTCCGCCTCCGGGGTCCATTCGCGCAGCCCGGGGCGGCGCAATTCGAACTGCTGCAGCAGGAAGCGACCCACCGCGGCAAGGCCGTACTTCTCGGGAACCATTGCAGGAATGCTAACACAACCACCCCAGCTGACCCCCGGATTACCGTCCTGTGGTCTCGTCTGCGGTGATGTAGGCGCGCTCGCCGCCTTCGGCGAGGTCCAGGCCTCCCGACTCGTCCTCCGCATCGGCGCGCAACGGGGTGATCGCGGACACGACTTTGAGCAGCACGAAGGAGAGCACTCCCGACCAGGCGAAGGTGGCGAGGACGCCCACCGCCTGGACCCCGAGGAGGTGCAGGCTTCCGTCGGCGCCGTCCGGATTGATCGACTTCGTCGCCAGCACGCCGGTGAGCAGCGCTCCCAACGTCGCCGCCACGCCGTGGACGGCGAAGACGTCGAGCGAGTCGTCGATGCCCAGCCGCGGGCGGTAGCGCACCGCGGTCAGCGAGGCGATTCCCGCCAGCGCGCCGATGGCGATGGCGCCGAGCGGAGTGACGAATCCTGCCGCCGGCGTCACCGCCACGAGCCCTGCCACCGCGCCCGAGGCGAGGCCGATGCCGGACATCTTGCCGTGGAAGAAGAACAGCTCCGCGCACCCCCAGGCCAGGGCGGCGGCCGACGGCGCGAAGAAGGTGTTGGAGAAGGCCGAAGCGGCGAGTCCGTTCGCTGCCAGCGCGCTGCCGCCGTTGAATCCGAGCCAGCCGAACCAGAGCAGGCCGGCGCCGAGGATGGCGAAGGGAACGTTGTGCGGCAGCACGGTGGGCGATCGCAGGCCGCGGCGCTTGCCGAGCACCAGCGCGAACACCGCCGCCGCTGCCGCGGCATTGATGTGCACCACCGTCCCGCCGGCGAAGTCCAGGCACCCCAATTGGCGCAGCCAGCCGCCCGGCGCCCACACCCAGTGCGCCACCGGCGCGTAGACGATCACGCTCCAGAGCGCGATGAAGAGCAGGTATCCCTTGATGCGGACGCGCTCGACGATGGCGCCGGATATGAGCGCCGGCGTGATCACCGCGAACATGGCCTGGAAGAGCATGAAGGCCGCGTGCGGCACGGTGGGAGCGAGATCCTTCATCACCTCGCCGCCCACGCCGCGCAGGCCCAGGTACGAGAAACCGCCGACGAACCGGTCGACGCCGCCCGGCCCCGGCGCGAAGGCGAGGCTGTACGAGAAGAGGGCCCAGAGCACGCCCACGACGGCCATGCAGACCAGCGAGAGCACCATGGTGTGCACCACGTTCTTGGAGCGGACCAGGCCGCCGTAGAAGAAGGCGAGGCCCGGCGTCATCAAGAGCACGAGGCCGGCACTGATCAGGACGATGGCGGTGTCGCCGGAGTCGACCTGTCCGGCGTTCGTTCCGAGGAGCATGCGGCACTGTATCCCGCGCCGTGCATGCCTGCATTCCGTCGGGCGCGTCGCGGACCGTCGGAGTGGAGAAGTGAAAAGCTGGAAATGCAATCTTACCGCGGGGAGAAAACCCTGACGCGGCGCATGGTTGACAGTCTGTTCGCGGCGGAACAGAACGCGCTCCGCGGCTGCGGGATCGAGCGTACGTCGATCCTTGTCCGGCATCCCCGCAACCCGGAAAAGAGGAATCCCATGGTCCGCATCATTGCAGGCACGCGCATCTGCGCGGCCCTCGTTCTCTGCAGCGCTTCCGCTTACGCCCAGACCCGCGGCAACGCGGCCTGTCCGGGGGAGGACGTCTTCTTCGATCCCGGAAACGGCCAGGACATCGCCCTGCCCCGCGGCTACAAGGTCTCGGTCTTCGCCAAGGGCCTCAACTTCCCCACCGGCATCGCCTTCCGCGGGTCGAAGAACGACTTCCAGGTGCTGGTGATCGAGTCCGGCACCGGGCTGCCCAGCAGGTGCAACAACAACGAGTTGCCGGCGTTCGGCGGCAAGTTCTCCCCGGGCAACCCCTTCACGCCCGACCTCGTCATCTTCGACCGGAACGGCCACCGCCTCGCCGGGCCGCTGGGCAAGCCCACCGCGGCGGGCGGCGGCTTCCAGGCCGATGGACCCGCCATCGGCCTCGCCTTCGAGCGCGGCACCTCCGGCGGAACGCTCTTCGGCACCGACTCCAACCAGGGCGTGCGCGGCGCTCCGGGACGCGGCAACAACAGCTCGCGGGTGATCACCATCGATCCCGCCAGCGGCGCGGTGAAGACGCTGATCGGCGGCTTGCCCACCGGCGACCATCCCACCGAGTTGATCATCGCCAAGGACGGCTTCATCTATTGGGCGCAGGGCTCGGCCACCAACGCGGGCGTCACCGGCCACGACAACGGCGGAGGCGGCAACCAGCACGACATCGCCTGCGAGGACATCGTGCTCAGCGACAACGTCTGGGCCTCTGGCGATGGCCACTTCACCAGCGGCTTCTCCAACCACGGCGTCACCCGCCAGGGCGCGCACGTCAGGGCGTTCGAGGACGCCACCGCGAAAGGCATGTGCACCGGCGCCATCCTCCGCGCACGCATCAGCAACGACGGCAAGACCCCCACCGTGGAGCCCTTCTCCTGGGGCTACCGCAACCCGTTCGGCCTGCGTTTCGCGCCCAACGACCACGCGCTCAAGGGCGGGCTCTTCGTCACCGAGAACGGGGAGGACGAACGCGGCGCCCGGCCCTCCAACAACGCGCCCGATCGGCTGCAGCTGGCGCGGCAGGTCTCCAAAGGGCGGCCCGACTACCACGGCTGGCCCGACCGCTTCGGGTTCCTCGACTCCACCCAGGCCGTCTTCAATCCGGTGGGCGGACCCGGCGATGACCTGCCCACGCCGCTGGTGCTGGCGATGGACGTGCCGGTGCGGCCGGTGCTGGCATCCTTCCCGCAGCCGCCGGTGGCGCCGCTCGCCATCGAGCCCACCGACGTCGCGGTGGTGGGCCCGGACTTCGCCCCCAACTCCTTCACCGGCGACGTGGCGCGCAAGGGCGCGGCGCTGGTGGCCCGCGAGGGCGACTTCGGGTTCTCCAAGGGGAACGGCGAGCCGGAGGAAGGCCACGACATCCAGCTGGTGAACTTCAGCGAGCCCGGTGAGGCGCTGCGGCTGGAGCTCTCGCGATTCGCCTTCAACTGCTTCCACGAGAATCAGCGCCTCGGCCCCGACGGCGCGGCGGCCTGCACCGACCCGGCCGACCAGGCCTTCACCGAGTCCACCGCCAAGCGGACCCTGCACGGCATCAACCGGCCCCTTCAAGTAACATTCGGCCCTGACGGCGCGCTCTACCTGGTCGACTTCGGCGCGGTGCGCGACTTCGGACAGTCGGATCCGCGCAGCCGCTTCAGGGTGGAGGGTGACGGTCCCTTGCTGCAGATTCCGGCCACCGGCGTAATCTGGAAGATCGAGCGCACCGGCAACGGCAATCACGACGACGACTAGCAGGCCGGGTGGTCCCGGCCGCTGTGCAGCCGGCGCCGCGCCGGTGCGCGCGCCGAAGCGTACTAGCAGGCCGGGTGGTCCCGGCCGCTGTGCAGCCGGCGCCGCGCCGGTGCGTACTGATCAGGGCTCGACCCTGGCAAGCTG
>DASRTX010000386.1:0-3465 GCA_035655715.1 Myxococcales bacterium
ACGAAGGCGAAGGCCAGCGTCGTGAAGAAGATGACCAGGAAGATATTGAGCATGCCGCGCTGGGCATACTGGGTGCAGATCTCGACCACCTTCTTCGAATCGGCGATGGAGGCCTTCTCGGAGCTTTCCAGCTTGATGTTCGCCTTGATGAACTCGACCGCGCGGTACGCGCCGGTGGAGACGGCCTGGATGGACGCGCCGGTGAACCAGTAGATCACCGCTCCGCCCGTGATCAGGCCGAGCAGGAAGGGCGCGTGGAGCATGGTGAGATACTGCATGTTGGCGCGCAGCCCGTCGGTCAGCACCATGATGATGGAGAAGATCATGGTGGTGGCGCCGACCACCGCGGTGCCGATCAACACCGGCTTGGCGGTGGCCTTGAAGGTGTTTCCTGCGCCGTCGTTCTCCTCCAGGAAGTGCTTGGCCTTGTCGAAGGAGAGGTCGAAGCCGAAGTCCTTCTTCACCTCGGCCTCGATGCCCGGCAGCGTCTCGATCACCGAGAGCTCGTAGACCGACTGGGCGTTGTCGGTGACCGGCCCATAGCTGTCCACCGCGATGGTCACCGGACCCATGCCGAGGAAGCCGAAGGCCACCAGGCCGAAGGCGAACACGGCCGGCGCCAGCATGAGATTTCCCAGGCCCTGGGAGGAGACGAAGAAGCCGATGCCCATCAGCGAAACGATGACGATGCCCATCCAGTAGGCGCTGAAGTTGCCCGCCGTCAGGCCGGAGAGGACGTTGAGCGACGCGCCGCCCTCGCGGCTGGCGGTGACCACTTCCCTGACGTGCGCGGAGTTGGTGGAGGTGAAGGCCTTCACCACCTCGGGAATGATGGCTCCCGCCAGCGTGCCGGCGGTGATGATCAAGGACAGCTTCCACCACATGGTGGTGTCGCCGCCCAGGTTGGGGATGAGCAGGTAGCTGACCACGAAGGTGAGCGCCACCGAGACGATGGAGGTGAGCCAGACCAGCGAGGTGAGCGGCGCCTCGAAGTCCATCCGGTCGGCGGCGGCGTAGCGGCCGCGGGCGACGGCCTCGTTGATCAGGTACGAGCCGACCGAGGCGACGATCATCATGATGCGCATGGCGAAGATCCAGACCAGCAGCTGGACCTGCACCGACGGCTCCCTGACCGCCAGCAGGATGAAGCTGATCAGCGCCACCCCGGTGACGCCGTAGGTCTCGAAACCGTCGGCGGAGGGGCCCACGCTGTCGCCGGCGTTGTCGCCTGTGCAGTCGGCGATGACGCCGGGGTTGCGCGCGTCGTCCTCCTTGATGTTGAAGACGATCTTCATCAGATCCGAGCCGATGTCGGCGATCTTGGTGAAGATGCCGCCGGCGATGCGCAGCGCCGAGGCGCCCAGGGACTCGCCGATGGCGAAGCCGATGAAGCAGGGGCCCGCGTAGTCCACGGGCACGAAGAGCAGGATGCAGAGCATCATCAAGAGCTCGATGCTGATCAGCATGGTGCCGATGGACATGCCCGCCTTGAGCGGAATGGCGTAGGTGGGGAAGGGCTTGCCCTTGAGCGAGGCGAACGCGGTGCGCGAGTTGGCGAAGGTGTTGACGCGGATGCCGAACCAGGCCACCCCGTAGCTGCCGGCGATGCCCAGCAGGCTGAAGACCACGATGGTGACGACCTTGGCGGCCTCGAAGTGCCGGAGCCAGCCGAAGTAGATCACCATGATGGTGCCGATGAACCCCTCGAGGATGAGGATGAACTTGCCCTGGGTGATCAAATAGGTCTTGCAGGTCTCGTAGATCAGCTCCGAGACCTCCAGCATGCTGCGGTGCACCGGCAGCTTCCTGAGCTGGTAGAAGATGCTCATCCCGAAGGCGAGGCCGAGCGCGCAGACGACGATGCCGATCAGGAGCAGGCTGCGGCCGGAAACCCCCAGGAACTGGACGCTTTCCAGGTCAGGGAGGACCAGCTTCGCCTCGTCGGCGCGGGCGGCGGGAGCGAGCGCGAAGAGCGCGAGAGCGGGCAGCGTGCGACGGATGATGTTCAGCATGAATGCGGGACTCCACCGGGGTTTTTCGGGGCGGGCTTCGGGCGGCGCAAAATAAAGGGATCCGCCCCTCAAGTAAAGGCCCCAGAGCCGGATCTTTACATCAAACGCCGAGCACGCCGAGACCGCCGAGACCAGAGATCCTCGGCGTGCTCGGCGTTTGATCTTGGGCTCGGCTAGTTGTTCTGCGCCGTCACCGTCTTCTGGCTGGCGCCTTCGCGGGAGAGGGCGGCGAAGTTGATGTTGCCGAACCCGCTCTGGTTGCAGGCGAACATCACCCGCTTCATCACCTTGAAGGGGATCTGCTTGTCGGCCTGCACGTTGACCAGGCCGCGGAACGGGTGGTCCGGGTCGCTGGCGTGGATCTCCTCGTAGCGCCGGCGCTCGTCGCGCAGCGCATCCTCCAGCTCCGGCACGCCCAGCACGTCGCCCTTGGCCAGGTCGCCGGTGGCGAGCAGCATCCGGCCGTCGAAGGTCACCGAGTCGGGCGAAACCGAGATCACCGGGGCCCGCTCCAGCTGCGCCCCGTGGTACGCGTCCGGCAGCTTGATGTCCTTGCTCATGTAGAGCACTTCGCCGTTGGCGCTGAAGTTCATCAAGAGGAAGATGACGATGATGGTCATGACGTCGACCAGCGACGTCAGCGTGAGCGCCGCGTAGACTCCGCGCTTTCCGCGGGAGAACTTCTTTCCGAACACCCTGCTCTGCGCGATCCTGTCGCAGGGCCGCTTTCCAGGCGTGACGATGGCCATGCCGTTCTCCCCCTAGTTCGCCGGCGCAACGGTCACGTTGCGCAGCTGCTCGCCCATCGCCGTGTCCACCGTCTCGACCAGGTCGGCGTACGCCACCGAATCCTCGGGCTGCACGGTGATGGCGGTCTGATCCGGCAGGCTGGTCTTCAGCGTCTTCAGCTTCTCCTGCAACCCCTTGCGGTCGAAGGCCCCGTTCAGCTTGGGGATCTCGATGTTCGCCCCGGCCATGCTGAGCTGGTAGCCCTTGTCGCCCAGCGACAGGCGAACGTCGATGGTGTTCTCCACCTTCTGCTGCGGGTCCGGCGGACCGCCGCTCGATGCCACTTGCAGCCCGGAAATCTGCGTCCAGACCGCGGTGATGAGCAGGAAGGAGATGCAGCAGGAGAGCAGATCGATGAAGGGGACGAGGTTCAGCTCGGCGTCCAGCGCCTTCTTGCCGCCTTTTCCGGTGTGTTCCTGCGGTGCCGCGCCAGCCATTGTGGTCTCCCGTCCTTCCGCGATTACTGCTGAGGCAGGTTGGCGGGCACCCGCATCTTGTCCTTGTTGGCCACGATCAGGTTGAGCACGCCCACCGAGGTCTCGTTGATGTCGTCGATCATGTGCTGCGTCCGTCCTTGCAGGAGCGAGAACGCGACCAGCGCGGGGATGGCGACGATCAGGCCGAATGCCGTGCAGTTCATCGCTTCCGCGATGCCGTCGGAGAG
>DASRTX010000387.1:0-2037 GCA_035655715.1 Myxococcales bacterium
GCCCTTCCCCAGCGAGGAGACCACGCCGC
The DNA here is from genome assembly GCA_035655715.1 of Myxococcales bacterium. Lineage (GTDB taxonomy): Bacteria > Myxococcota > Myxococcia > Myxococcales > 40CM-4-68-19 > 40CM-4-68-19. The sequence goes on from DASRTX010000387.1 coordinate 30, forward strand.
CGGTGACGAAGATGTACTTGGTCCGCTTGCCGCGGGCGGGGTCCCCGCGGCGCTCGCTTCGAAATGCGCTCATCCCGGCCTCCTTGACTCGCTGAACAACCTGCGCACGCGCTCGAGATCTTCCTGGGTATCCACCGCCACGGAGCGGAAATCGCCCACGCCCACGTCGATGGGAATGCCGTGCCAGAGCGCCCGCAGCTGCTCCAGCCCCTCCGCCCGCTCCAGCGCGGTCTCCGGAAGCCGGGCGAACTGCTGCAGGGCGGCGGCGGAGAAGCCGTAGATGCCCAGGTGGGCCAGTGCCGTCACCTCGCCGGGCGAGCGCGGGTGCGGGATGAGGGAGCGGGAGAAGTAGAGCGCGCGCCCCCTCGCGTCCCGGACGACCTTGACCACCTGCGACAAGTCTTCCTCGCCCGGCTGGAGCGGGCGCGCCAGGGTGGCCACGGCCGCCCCGCTGCGCACCAGCGCTGCCACCTGGGCGATGGCCCGCGGATCGATCAGCGGCTCGTCGCCTTGCACGTTGAGGTAGCCGTCGGCGGGAAGGTCGCGTGCCGCCTGCGCGATCCTTTCCGTCCCGTTGCGACAGGCGGGGTCGGTCATCAGGGCGCGGAAGCCGGCAGCGCAGACGGCCGTTACGATGCGCGCGTCGTCGGTCGCTACCGCCACCTCGTCGATGCCTTCGGCCAGCGCCGCCTGCTGCGCGACGCGGACCACCATCGGCGCTCCGCCGATGTCGGCGAGGGGTTTTCCGGGCAATCGCTGGGCGGCGTAGCGCGCGGGGATGAGGGCTGCGAGGCGCACGTCGCGTTGTAGTATTGAAAGCAGCGGTTTCGCAACCGGATCGTGATATCCCGGCGACGCGAATGGCAGTTCTCGACGACATCCGCCACGCCGCCTTCGAGCTGCGGCACGACGACCCGCAGGAGGCGGTACGCGTGCTGCGCACGGCGGCCCAGCAGGGCGGCGAAGCCGAGGTGCTGGCGCGCGGGGCGCTGGGCGAGATCTACCTCGACGAGTTCGGCGATCTGGACGGCGCGGAGCACGAGTTCCGCCGCGTGCTGCAGCTCGCGCCCGGGTTGAGCGCGGCGGAGATCGGGCTGGCGCGCACGCGGCGCGAAGCCGGGAACCTCGACGAGGCCGAGGCCGGGTTCGTGCGCGCCATGGAAGGGTTGGCCAGGGACGTTGCTTCGTTCCGGGCCGGCACCGTGCCTGCCGGCGCCGAGGAGGTGGTGCTCACCTTGCTGGAGATCGCCGTCGAGCTGGCCGAGCTGCGCGGCGGCGCCGTGCCGCTGGACGAGGAGCTGCTCGACTGGGCCGCCTCGCGGAGGCTGTTCGACAACGAGGAGGACCAGGACGACTGGGTACGGTTCCACGCGCTCTGGACGCAGCTGCGTCTGCTGACGGGCCGGCCTGAGGAGGCGGTGACGGCGCTGCGGGAGGCGGAGCGGGGCGGGCAGCTTCCGCCGGAGAACGCCAAAGAGCTCATCGCCTCGGCGTTGAAGGAGCTGGGTGTGAGCCCGGTCGTCCCGCTGGGCAGGAGGAGCTGAAGGCGCGGTCGCGCCTGGCTCGGATCGCTCAACCGCGCTGCTCGCGGGCCCATAGCTCCAGGCACAACAGCGACCAGGCCTTGCGCGGGTTCCCGCGCGGCCGCAGGGAATGCGCCAGCACCTGATCGACGGCTCGGGGATCCAGGAGCCTCCGGATGCGCGCGGTGGGGGGCCGGACCAGGTCGTCGAGCATCTGCCGCAACGGCCCGTGCAGCCAGGCGCCCAGGGGCGGCTCGAGCGTGCGCGCCGGCTGCATCAGCACGTCTCGCGGCAGCAGGTCGGCCACCGCCTCGCGCAAGAGCCGCCTCCCGTGGATGCGGCCGAACTTGTGCCGCGCAGCAGGCGGTACGACCAGGTGCGCCAGCTCGATGTCCGCGTAGGGCGTGCGCGTCTCCACCCCGTCGGCTGCGAGGGTCAGCCGGAAGAGCACGTCCTCGGGGAGCGAGACCTCCAGATCGAAGGCG
>DASRTX010000388.1:0-3120 GCA_035655715.1 Myxococcales bacterium
GATGGCGAGGCGGAAGATGGGGACGGCGCCGAGATATCGATCGGTGAAGAGGAACTGGATCAGCGTGGGCGCGGTGATGGCCAGCACCGCCATGGTGGGCACGAAGACAAAGGAGAGCCGCGCCACCGCCTCGCGGAAGAGCCCCAGCGCGCCCGCGTTGTCGTCGCGCGCGTCGTGCTCGGCGATGCCCAACATGAGAATTTCGCTGACCGGCGTGTAGAGCATGTCGACGATGGGAAGCTGGAAGCAGCCGACCGCGTAGACGGCGAAGGCCGCCGAGGTCACCGTGGCGGACACCAGATAACTGTGGAACTGCTGCTGCGGGATCACCAGCGCGAAGGCGGCGCCGAAGGGCAGCGCGTATGCGAGCTGGCGGCGGAGGTCGCGCGGCAGGATGGTGAATCCGGGGCGGGCCAGCACGATCCAGCAAGCGAGCGCCTTGGCGAAGGTGGCGATCACCACGCCGGTGAAGGCCCCCTGCAGCGTGTGGGTGAGCAGGGCGCCCCCGAGCATGCACACGGTGTAGAAGGCCTCCGAGCAAATGCGCACCAGCGCGCTGGCCTTGATGCGGCCCTCCGCCATCCAGGCGAGATCGAAGCACGACGCGGCCAGCTTGAAGGCGGTGAAGGCCGCGATGTACGGCATCAGCCCGGCCAGCTCGGGGTTGTGGAAGGCAGCCGCCACCAGCGGGCCGCCCGCCAGCAGCAACACTGCCGCCAGCGCGCCGAGCGCGGTGGTGAGCAGCACCGCGTGCGACTCCCAGGCCCGGGTCTTGGCGGGCTCGCGGGGGACGAAGTAGATGAGGCTCTGGTTGAGGCCCAGCGGCAGCACGAGGAAGAGCGTGTTGGAAAGCAACCATGCCTGCTTGAATGTGCCGTACTCCGCCGGCAGGAGCAGGCGAGCAAGCACCATGGGGATGGCGAACGTGACTGCGGCCACCCCGAGCCGTGCGAGCATCAGCGGCCCCGCGCGGCGCAGGATGGAACCATGTTGCTGGTCGGGCATCCCCTCCTCCGTTGGAACACGATGTGCAGCGGATGCCCATCGGACAACCCAGCTCTCGACGCACTGCACAACAGGCTAGAATGTCCACCATGAAGACCAAGTCAGAGTTGCTCAAGGACGCACGCGCGGTCATTCCGGAGGTCACCCCGGCCGAGCTGTCGCGGCAGTCGCCCAAGCCGGTGCTCCTGGACGTTCGCGAGAAGCAGGAGACGGATGCAGGCATGCTGCCAGGCGCCAAGCCGGTGCCTCGCGGTTTTCTCGAGCTGCGCATCGAAGAGGTGGTCCCCGACCACGGCGCCGACCTGGTGCTCTATTGCGCCGGCGGCACGCGGTCGCTGCTCGCCGCCCGCACGCTCAAGGAGATGGGCTACAGCCGCGTGCGCAGCATGAGCGGCGGCTACTCGGCATGGAAGGACGCCGGCCTGCCGCTGGAGATGCCGGTCAAGCTCACTGACGCGCAGCGCTCCCGCTACAGCCGCCACCTGCTCATCCCGGAAGTGGGAGAGGCCGGGCAAGCGAAGCTGCTCAAGTCCAAGGTGCTCCTGATCGGCGCGGGTGGCCTGGGCTCGCCCACGGCGCTCTACCTGGCGGCTGCGGGTGTAGGCCGGCTGGGCATCGTCGACGACGACGTGGTGGACGAATCGAATCTGCAGCGGCAGATCCTGCACGCAACCGACCGGATCGGCATGCCGAAGACCGAGTCGGCCCGCAAGACCATCCAGGGGCTGAATCCCGAGGTGGCGGTGGACGAGCACCGCCTGCGGCTCAACCGCGACAACGCCATCGAGCTGTTCTCGAAGTACGACATGGTCGTCGACGGGTCGGACAACTTCGGGACGCGCTACCTGGTCAACGACGCCTGCGTGCTGTTGGAGAAGCCCAACGTGCACGGGTCGATCTTCCGCTTCGACGGCCAGGCCACCACCTTCGTGCCCGGCGGCGGGCGGCCGTGCTACCGCTGCCTCTTCCCCGAGCCTCCGCCTCCCGAGCTGGCGCCCAGCTGCCAGGAAGCGGGCGTGCTGGGCGTGCTGCCCGGCATCATCGGGCTCGTGCAGGCGGTCGAGGCGATCAAGCTGCTCTTGGGAAAGGGCGAGCCGCTGGTCGGCCGCCTGCTGCTCTACGACGCGCTGGACCAGAAGTTCCGCGAGGTGAAGTACGCGCGGGACCCGGCCTGCCCGTCGTGCGGGGACCGGCCGATGAAGGAGCTGTTGCCGGAGTATACGGAGGCGAGCTGCGCCATCGCCCCCCGGCACTGAGCAGGATCAGCCGTACGACTTTTCCTGCTTTTCCTGCTCTTCCTTGCAGCGGATGCACATGGTCGTCACCGGCCGTGCCTCCAGGCGCTTGACCGAGATCTCCTCCTCGCAGATCTCGCAGACCCCAAAGGTCCCGCCCTCGATGCGGGCCAGGGCGTCGTCGATCTTCTTGAGGAGGAACTTCTCGCGGTCCCGCAGGCGGAACACCATGCTCTGCGTGTACTCCGAAGAAGCCAGGTCGATCTCGTCAGGCAGGTCGTCGGTGTCGAAGGCCGCCTCCTCGGTGAGCGTCTTGCGGGCGCTCAGGAGCAGGTTCTTCTTGGACTCCTCGAGGATCTTCTTGAAGCGCTTCAAGTCCTTCTGGTTCAAGGTGCTGCCCCCGCGCAACGCTGCTGCCCGACCTGTTGCCATGAGCGGCCTCCGGGATGTTGGCCGGCAAAAAAGAGGCGGAATACTAGGAACCGGCTAGGGTCCCGTCAAGGCAAACCAGCATGGCAGAGAGCAAGTTGGATCGCGAATTCCTGCGCAGCATCCTGACGCTGGCAGCGCGGCCGGCGGTGGACCACCTCTTGCTCGTCTCGGACGTGCCGCTCTCCAAGGAGGAGATGCGGGGAAGGCCCATCAAGAGGAAGATCATCTACGCGGTCAGCGAGGAGCAGCTGGCGCAGAACCTGCGCAAGCAAGGGTATACGTGCGTCACCGTCCCACCTTACGACTACTCACGGGTCGAGAAGGTCAAGGTGGCGCTGGTGGCCGCGGTCACCGCCAACGTGCTGCGCGACGGCGAGGACGTGCTCTGCCTGACCGGCCGCAGCGGCGCGCGGCTTCCCGACACGGTGGTGCGGCTGCAGATCGGGCG
>DASRTX010000389.1:0-7277 GCA_035655715.1 Myxococcales bacterium
AGTCCCAGCACTGCCGCGCCGAGTTCTTCGCCGAGGGCATCGGCTGGATTCCGGTGGATCCCGCCGACGTGCGCAAGGTCGTGCTGGAGGAGCCGCCCGGGCAGCTGCAGCTCACAGACCCCAAGGTGGAGGCGGCCCGCAAGCGGCTCTTCGGATCCTGGGAGATGAACTGGCTCGCCTACAACATGGGCCACGACATCAAGCTGCCGGACTCGAACGGCCCGCAGCTCGCCTTCCTCATGTATCCCAACGGCGAGACGGGCGGAGAGCGGCTGGACCAGCTGGATCCAGACCGGTTCAAGTACACCATCACCGCGCGCGAGAGCTGATGGGGGCGGCTCTCGCCGTCCTGCTCGCGGCCACGCCGGCGCTCTCGCTGGCTGATGCCGGCGGCGGGAAGCACCGCCTCGCCGACTACCGCGGCAAGGTGGTGCTGGTGAACTTCTGGGCCACCTGGTGCGAGCCCTGCATGGCCGAGCTTCCCAGCATCGAGCGGCTGCGCACGGCGCTCGCGGGGCGCCCGTTCGTGGTGCTCGCCGTGCAGATGGACGGGAGCCGCCGCACCGCCAGCGACACCGCCGAAAAGCTGGGCCTGCATTTCCCGCTGCTCCTCGACCGCGACTCGAGCGTGAGCGAGGCGTGGGGAGTCAAGCTCCTCCCCACCAGCTTCCTGATCGATCGCAGAGGCGCGGTCGCGTTCCAGTACACCGGCGAACTGGATTGGGCGAGCCCGGAATCGCGAAAGCGCGTCGAGGCGCTGCTGCCGCGGTAAAGCTGATCCTAGCCTGACCCGTACGTGTGCAGCCCGTCTCCCGTGAGTCCCAGATTCACGCCCATGAAGGTGAAGACCACCACCGCGAACGCGAAGACCGCGATGGCGGCAGGCCGCTTTCCGGCCCACCCTAGCGTGATGCGCGTGTGCAGATACCCCGCGTAGACCACCCAGGTGATCAGCGCCCAGGTCTCTTTCGGATCCCAGCCCCAGAAGCGGCCCCAGGCCTCGTTGGCCCACATGCCGCCCATGACGATGCCGATGGTGAGCAGCGGCCAGCCGGCGATGATGACCTTGTAGGTGATCTCCTCCAGCTTGCGCGGGTCGGGCAGGCCCTCCGCGATGCGGTCGCGCAGCGGAGTGGTGAGCAAGAAGCCCAGCGTGGTGCCCCACACCAGCGCGATCAGCCCCAGCGCGTAGTTGGACGCCAGCGAGAGGCGGAACGGGCCGTGCTCGCCGGGAGCCAGCTGCAGCCCCTGCGGAATCACGATCTCTGCAGAGTGGACGATGCGGTAGACCAGGAGCGCGAGCCCGATGGTGAGCAGCGCGAACCCCGCGGCCACCAGCTTGTACCCGCGGGCGTGCACGCCTTGCTCCTGCGCGCGCTCGCGCCGGTAGACCACCGCGCCGATGATGAAGAGGACCACCGCCCCGAGGAGGAAGGGCCCGACGCCCGCCACCGGCGTCAGGAACTTCACCACCTTGTCTGCGCCCGCCGGCACCACGTGCACGGCGGTGGTCACGTCCAGCATCTTGCCGGAATGGAGCCGGCTCGGGATCTGGTGCTGCCACCCGGGCGCCATCTCGAAGGTGGCGCCGAAGAGCAGCCTCGTCCCACCCACCAGCGCGAGCAGCAGCGCCGCGGCGGCCGCCTGCACGCCGCCCAGCACCGCGCTGGCGGTGCCGGTTCGCACCAGGTAGAGCAGCGCGCAGACCGCGCCCAGCGTGAACAGCGAGTAGGAGACGAAGAGCATGCCTACGTGGATGAGGATCCAGTAGCTCTGCAGCGCCGGCACCAGCGGCTCGATCTGCTTGTCGGTCACCAGCGAGGCCTCGCCCATGGCCACCAGCGCCAGCGCCACCGCCAGCACGCCCACCACCCGCAGGCCCCACTTCCGCTCGATGATCAGGTAGCAGACCATCATCGCCCAGGCGACGAAGTTGAGGGCGTCGAAGAGGTTGGTGTAGGGCGGGTGCGAGACCATGAACCAGAAGCGGTCGTACGAGGAGAGCACGTCGCCGGTGGCCTCGCGCGAGAGGATCTCGATCTGTCCTGCCGCGATCCAGCGCGTGACCAGGTAGGCGGTATGGGTGATGACGCCGAGCGAGGCGAGCGCCGTCGCCGCGCGGTCCAGCTTGAGCTTCTGGACCGCGAGGCGCGCGGCATAGCTGATGAACGCGGCTGCGTACGTGCCGATGGCGGCAAAACGCAGGATGACGCCCCAGCTCAACAATCCTTCGACTGAACCCACGTGCGCCTCCAGAGAGGGTGCGCAGTCTACAACATCAGAGGGACTTGAGATATTCGACGAGGTCGGCCTGCTGGGCGGCGCTGAGACCGAGCGCCATCCGCGTGTTGTAGGTGCTCACGACGGCAGTCAGGGTAGCAGCCGATCCGTTGTGGAAGTAGGGGGCGTGCTGCCAGACACCCTTCAGGGGCGCCGTCCGATACTGCTTGGTGGCGCTGCGCGACGCGTAGCTCGGCACTCCGGCCGGTTCCGGCTCTCCCATCGAATCGCTGACCGGATGCAGCTTGGTGTTGGCGTCGGTGAACTCGGCACCGGTGTGGCAGGTGGCGCATTTTCCAGGGCCGGTGAAGACCGCTTGCCCGCGCGTCGCGGCGGTGGCGTCGAAGCTGCCGGCAGGAGGCGTCGGTGCGGCGAGCGAGAGCTGGTACGCCTGCAAGGCGGGCAGCTTGCTGCTGATCTGGTCGTCGGTGCCGTTGGTGACGTTCACTCCCGTGCGCGGTTCCGAGAACGACCCATGTCCGCCCATCTGGGTGACGCCGACATAGCGATTCCAGTATTCGATGTTGTCGCCGTCGCCGGTGGCCGTGATCTTGTTGACGCCGCTCAGGCCATAGGCCGGCGGGATGACCTGCGGCCCATTCTTGCCGTCGAAGTTGAAGCGCGGGTCGTACATGCCGGGACCCCAGGAGTTGAAGACCTTCTTCGTCGCCGGGTCGAGCGCCGGCGAGAGGGCGACGATGGCCCCCACGTTGAGATCATGGTTCGGCCACCCGTCGAGGCGCTTGCCGATGCCGGTCGTAAAGGAGTTGTCGACCGTGGAATGGCAGAGCGCGCAGGTGATTCCGACGTGCGTCAGCGTGTCCTTGCCACCGACGGTCTCGACCGTCCCCTTGACGCCGACGACGGCGTTGAGCTTCAGGAGGGCGATGGTGGTGGCGGTGGAGGTGAGGCTGATGCTGCCGTCCTTGATGCCCGCGACCACGCTCGCAGGCAAGGCGTCGGCGTCGACCTTCAGGCCGACCTTCAGCGCGGTGGTGGGATCCACCGCCGACGAGATCGCTTGCTCCAAGTGCAGGGTGTCGGTCCACTTGGTCTCGTCGCCGAAGGTGTCGAATCGGAAGATTTGCTGGCCATCCGCGACCAGCTTCGCGTTGTCATTGCCGCCGCCGCAGCCCGCCAGTCCGACCACCACGAGACAAGCGAGTCCGGCCCGGAGCAGCAGGTGGCGGAAATCCGTCGTGCCGGTATCATTCCAAATGAGCGATGTCGCATTCAGACGCATGGTTCGTTGCCTCGAAGTGAGGGTTCGGTACAGGAACGGGGGTCCGTTCGTTCCTCGAAGACGGGCCGCGCCCGGGATGTGTGGACGGGTCATCATTTCCGCAAGCGGGCATTCGCCTCCCAGGCAAACCAATGGAGCGCGATGGTCGGAAAAGGTGCCCGAGGCGGGAACCTTTGTTCGCAAAGGATGTCGGTATCTCAGCGCTGGCAGTGTGCGCAGTAGTACGTAAGCCTGAGGGTCGTCCGGGTGCGCACGGCCTCGCCGCAGACCAGGCACGGCCGCTGCGCGCGTCCGTACACCCAGAGGCGGTTGCGGCCGGTTCCCGCGCGAGTGGCGCGCGGCCCGCCGCTGCGGTTGCGAACCAGGAGCTCGTGGCAGCGGCCGATCAGCGAGCGCAGGGCGTTGTCGTCCACCGAGGCCACGGTGCGGAATGGGTCGCGCCGCTCGAGGAACAGCGCCTCGCACTTGATCACGTTGCCCACGCCGCTCAAAGCCGACTGCGCGAGCAGGGCGCGCTCCAGCGTGGAACCGTCGAGCGTGCGCAGCCTTCGCAGCGCCTCGTCGGCGTCGAACCGATCGGCGGTGGCGTCGGGCCCCAGGCCTGCGAGCGTCTCCTCGCGCAGCCATTCCACCACCGGCGCCGAGAAGCAGACCGCCACCATGTCGTTGTCGGCGTGCAACTCGACGCGCGCCTGGAAGGCGGGCCGCTGCCACCGCTCGCCCTCGCGGTAGATGTGCCAGGATCCGTGCATCATCATGTGCGTGCGCAGCGCGCGGCCCTTCTCGAAACGGATGATGAGGTTCTTTCCGCGCGCGCTCACGTCCTCGATGCGCTCGCCCACCGGGCCCGGCCCCAGCCTCGTGGCGCGGAACCGCTTCACGCGCGCGCCCTGCAGCGCCTTGCGCAGCGCCGTCGCGGCCCGGAAGACGGTGTCGCCTTCAGGCATCTTCCTCCTCCAGCGCCTCCGCCTCCTCCGGTGGCCGCGGCTCCCGCCCGAGCGGCGCGCGCTTGAGGTAGCCGCGGATGCCGGGGGTAAAGCCCGCCGCCTTGAGCTCGGGCGCGAGCGGCGAGGCGTTCACCTCCTGCCCGTCGACACGGGCGATCAGGAGCGCCTTGCGGCGGCCGGAGTCGACCAGGCCGGCCAGCGCCTGAGCCAGCGCGCGTGCGCAGCGGCCCCGATCCGGTTCATCGTCGGGGAGGAAGGTGTGCAGATTCTGCTCCCCGCGCCCAAGCCAGCCGAGCAGCGCGCCGTCGTGGAGCACCACCTGCGCTCCGGCAGCGCGCTGCGCCCGCGGCTCGCCGTTCTCCCCCTTGCGCGGCCAGGGCAGCGTGGCGCCGTAGGGGTTCGCCGGATCGGTGGCAGCGAGGACCAGCGTGAGCGGTTCTGTCCCTCGCTCGCGGAAGCTGCGTAGCCGCTCCTCCGCGCCGGGCACGGCGAACTGCGCGCCACCAAGACCGGCGACGAAATACCCGCGCCGCGCCCGTCCCGCCTCCTCCATCGCCTTGAGCACCGGGTAGACGGCCGAGAAACCTCCGGCCACGTCTTCCGCGTGCAGCGCCTCGCGGGTGAGCACGCCATGCCTTGCCAGCATCGTCTGCGCCAGCGCCGCGGCCCGCTCGGTGGGCGTTCCCGAGACCTCGGGCAGAAGCGACCAGCGCCCTTCGCTGCCCGGCGGACCGACGCGGCGCGAGCGGAATGGGGTCCCGAAGTGCGGCACGCGGCGACCAGAGTCCTTTGGCTCCCCGCGCATGTAGGAGCGCAAGGGCGCGAGCGTGTCGTTGGTCACCTCGCCGGCCCAGACCATGTCCCAGAGCGCCTTGAGCAGATCGGCGGGGAAGGCGCCGCTCGCCGACGCGAGATCTCCGAAGAAGGAGGCTCCGCGCTTGCGCAGCTCGGCCCGGAGCTTGTCGCAGAGCTCGCCGGGCGCCTTGCGGGGGGGCGGCGCGAGCAGGCGGAAATGATCGGTCAGATAGAGGGCGATGCGGCCGTCGCGGCTGCCCACCGGCTCCACGCCGCGCCAGATCAGCTCGCCTGCCGAGAAGAGGACGTCCAGGTCGCCGGGGCGCAGCGGCTGGATGCGCGCAGGCAGCACCTCGCGCTCCAGCGAGCTTGCGGCGAGCGGGGCACCCTGGAGCTGCTCGACGGTGGAGAGCAATGGATCGAGCCCGCGCCGCGGCCGGGCCAGACCCTGCCAGTCGGCGAGGAAGCGCGCCAGCGCGGCCGGCTCCACCGGTTCCACCTGCTTGCGCAGCCGCGCCAGCGACCGCCGCTTGAGCGACCGGAGCACTTCCGCGTCCACCCATTCGCGGCCGCGACCTCCGGGAAGGAACTCTCCCTCCAGCACGCGCTCCTGTTCGAGGAGCCGCTCGAGCGCGGCCTGCACCACCGCCGTGCCCACCCCCCAGCGCGCCGCCAGGTCCTCGGCGTGGAAGGGACCGTGCGTCCGCGCCCAGCGCGAGACCAGATCGCCCAGCGGGTCCTTCACCGGCTCGAGCAGCGCGTTCGGGAGGCCTTGCGGCGGCGGCACACCCAGCGCGTCGCGCAGGCGCGCGGCGTCCTCGGCAGCCACCCACCGCCTCTGGCCGGCCAGCGTGACGGGAAAGATGCGGCGCTCCCGCTCCAGCTCGCGCAGCGGCGGCTCCCCTTCGAAGCGCGCGCCGATCTCCGGCTCGTCCAGATCCCCGAGTTGGAGCAGCAGGTCGTGCAGTCCGTCGGCGCCGTGCGCCGGCCGCAAGAGCCGTTGCGCAAAAGCTTCGTGCTGGGCGATGGCTTCCGCGTCCAAGAGCTCGCGCAGCTCCGACTCGCCCAGGAGCTCGCGCAGCTGCGATTGGTCCACCGAGAGCGCCTGCGCCCTCCGCTCCGCCAGCGGCGCATCGCCGTCGTAGATGAAGTTGGCGACGTAGGAGAAGAGCAGCGAGGAGGCGAACGGGGAGGGGGTGCGCGAGTCCACCGACACCACGCGGAGGCGGCGGTCCTGCACCCGGCGCAGCGTCTCTTGAAGACCGGGAAGATCGAAGACGTCGCGCAGGCACTCGCGGTACGTCTCGAGCAGGAGCGGAAAGCTGCCGTATTTCGAGGCAACTTGAAGCAGGTCCCGGGCCCGCTTGCGCTGCGCCCAGAGCGGGCTGCGCCGTCCGGGATGTCGCCGCGGCAGGAGCAGGGCGCGGGCGGCGTTCTCGCGGAAGCGCGCGGCGAAGAGCGAGGTGGTGCCGAGGGCTTGCACGACCAGATCTTCCACCTCCTCCGCGCGGGGAAAGAACAGCTCCGGCTCGGGGGGCGCGTCGGCCTCCGGCACCCGGAAGACCATGCCGTCGTCCGTCCACATGCTTTCCACCTCCAGCCCACGGTCCTCCTCCAGGCGCCGCACCACCGCGGTGGTCCAGGGCGCGTGAATCCGGGCGCCGAACGGCGTCAGGACGCAGACGCGAAAGTCGCCGGTGTCGTCGACGTAGCGCTCCACCACCACCGTCTCGTCGCTGGGCACCTCGCCGGTGGCGTCGGCCTGATCGTGAAGGTACTGGACCAGGTTCTGCGCGGCCCGCTCGTCCAGGCCGTCCTTGCGCAGCCGTTCCACCGCCTTGGCCTTGGGGGCGCGCGAAAGCTCCCGGGAGAGCTTCCCCACGTGCATGCCGAACTCGAGCGGCCGGCCGGGGCGGTCGCCGTGCCAGAAGGGCATCTTGCCGGGCTGCCCCGGCGCGGGGCTGACCATCACCTTGTCCTGGGTGATCTCCTCGATGCGCCAGCTCGATGCG
>DASRTX010000390.1:0-5444 GCA_035655715.1 Myxococcales bacterium
CGCCTTTCCGCGCTCTACAACTGGATCGCGGACAGCAAGGAGGGGGACGAGAAGGCGGCCATCGGCAAGAAGGCCTGGGACGCCGCGGAGCGCGCCGTGGCGGCGAATGCCAACGGCGTGAACGGGCATTACAACGGCGCCGTGGGAATCGGGCTCTACTCCGAAGGAGTCGGGATCATCACCGCGCTGTCCCAGGGGCTGGAGGGGAAGTTCCGCGAGCGGATCCAGGCCGCCTTGCGCATCGACAAGGACTACAACGACGGCGCGCCGCAGGTGGTGTGGGGCCGGTACTTCTTCAAGCTGCCCTGGCCCAAGCGCAACGTGGACGAGGCCACGCGCGTGCTCAAGCAGGCGGTGGCTTCGCACCCGAAGAACTTGCGCGCCAAGCTCTACCTCGCCGACTGCTACGCCGATGCCGACGACGTGGAGTCGGGAAAGAAGCTCGTCCAGCAAGTCCTCGACGCGCCCGGGGGAGACGATCCCCCCGAGGAGAAGCGTCTGAAGAAGATGGCCCGCAACTGGGTCGAAGCGCACGGACCACCCAATACGGCGCAGTAGGGGGACTCCATGGCAACCGCAGAGAGCCACGTCAGCGCGATGCAGAAGCAGCGGTCCGACCTGGCCAACGTGCAGTCCGTGGCCGAGCTCTTCCGGCGCCGCGCCGGCACCGACGCGCAGCGGTCGGCGGCGCGCCGCAAGGTGGGCACCCAGTGGCAGGACGTGAGCTGGACCCAGCTGGCGAAGGAATCCGAGGAGGCGGCCTGGGGTCTGATCGCACTGGGCGTGAAGAAGGGCGACATGGTCTCCATCCTCGCCGGCACGCGGGTGGAGTGGACGGTCGCCGACCTGGGCGTGGCGATGTCGGGCGCCGTGGCCGTGCCCATCTACCAGTCCAACACGCCCGAGGAGTGCCAGTTCATCCTCGACAACGCGGCAGCGGTGCTGGTGTTCGCCGAGGATGAGCGGCAGCTCGCCAAGCTGCGCCAGGAGAAGGCGCGGCTGCCGCGGCTGCAGCACGTCGTTCTCATGGACGGCGATGGCGACGGCGCGTGGGTGCTCTCGCTCGATCAGTTGAAGGCGCGCGGCCGCGAGCACAAGGCGCGCGTGCCGGGCGACCTGGACCAGCGCCTCGCGGCGCAGAAGCGCGAGGACCTGGCGACCATCCTCTACACCAGCGGCACCACCGGCGTGCCCAAGGGCGTGATGATCACCAACGACAACATGCTCTTCGCCGCCGAGGTCACGGTGGGGACGGGCCTGCTCAGGCGCGACGACACGCACCTGCTCTTCCTGCCCTTCGCGCACTCCTTCGCGCAGATCATCAAGGCGGCGTGGTTTGGCAGCGGCCTGAACATGATCTTCGCCGAGTCGGTGGACAAGATGGTGGACAACGCCGGCGAGACCGGGCCCACCATCCTCTCGGCGGTGCCGCGGGTCTACGAGAAGGCCTACAACTCGGTGGTCGCCGGCGGCATGGCCAACCCCGGACTGCAGGGCGCGCTCTTTCGCATGGCCATGCGGGAATTCGAGCTGTACGCCAAGGCGAAGCAGAAGGGCGAGCCGTACTCCTCGCTCGCCTTCACCATCGCCAGGAAGCTGGTGTTCCCCAAGGTGAAGGAGAAGCTCTCCAAGCGGTTTGGCGGGCGCATCGACCGGTTCGTCTCCGGCGGTGCGCCGCTGGCGCGGAAGATCGCCTACTTCTTCGACCTGCTGGGCTTCCACATCCTCGAGGGCTACGGCCTCACCGAGACCATCGCGGTGACCAGCGTGAACCTGCCCGGCCAGAACAAGCTCGGCACGGTGGGGCGGCCGCTTCCCGGCGTGGAGGTGAAGATCGCGGAGGACGGCGAGATCCTCGAACGGGGCCGCAACATCATGCGTGGCTACCTGGGGCTCGCCGACGCCACCGCCGAGGTGATCGACAAGGACGGGTACTTCCACACCGGCGACATCGGCGATCTGGACGCCGACGGCTACCTGCGCATCACCGACCGCAAGAAGGACCTGATCAAGACCAGCGGCGGCAAGTACATCGCGCCCCAGGCCATCGAGGGCGCGCTCAAGACCTCCAGCGAGCTGGTCAGCCAGGTGGTGGTGATCGGCGACAGGCGCAAGTACGTGTCGGTGCTGCTCACGGTGGTCGAGGCCGAGGCAAAGAAGCTCACCGGCGCGGCCAGCTACGCGGAAGCCACGAAGCACCCGGCGGTGCGGCAGAAGATCCAGGAAGCGGTGGATCGGCTCAATGCGACGCTGCCCTCGTACGAGACGATCAAGCGCTTCACGGTGCTGGACCGCGACTTCGCGCAGGAGACCGGCGAGCTGACGCCAACGCTGAAAGTGAAGCGGAAGGCTTGCACGCAGAAGTACAAGAAGGAAATCGACGGGATGTATGACGGCGAGAGCGTGGACTGAGCAGGTTCACGATCCCAGCCTCCATCGCAGCGCCCCCGGCGCTTCTCCTTCCACGCGGACCCATCCGCGATGCACCCCGTGCAGGTGGTGAGCCGCGCAGAGGCTGACCAGGTTCGGCGCCTCGTCGGCGCCGCCGCGCGATCGGAACACGATGTGGTGCGCATGCGCCGCGGCGCGACTGCAGCCTGGCACCCGGCAGAGGCCCCGGTCGCGCGCCAATACCTCCTTCTGCAGCGAAGGACGGTCGCGGAGCGCCGGTCCCCACGTCTCGATGAAGTGCTCGGACATCCGCAGCATGCATTCGCCGGCCCCGACGAAGCGTCCGACCCGCTTGCGCACCGCCGCGCAGGCCGCCGCGAACAAGGCGCAGACGCGCCCCGGGCCGCGAACCACCAATTCGCCCCGAGCGCACATCTGCGCGTCGTCCCAATCCTCCAGGGCGCGGCGAAGCCCGATGCAGGTCATTCCCGCGGCGCGATCGATGAAGGCCTCGATGCAGCCGCGGTCCAGATGCGAAGCGAGCAACCGCGCCTTCTCGTAGGAGAGCTTTCCTTCCCGCAGCGCCGTCCCGAGCGCGGGCACTTCGCGGAGCGTGCGCTCCAGCGCGGCCCGCTGCGCGACCGTCCGCCCCGCCATGCCCAGGCGCTCCGCGCAGTAATGGTCGAAGGAGGCGAACCCCAGCCGCCGCCACCCCTCAAGCGCGCGGAAGATCAGCGCGAGGTGCCCGAAGACCTGGTCCCACCTGTCGCGCAGGCCCGACAAGCTCTTCAAACTGGCGTCGAGCGCAGCAGCGCCTGCCGCCTCCTCGACGACGGGCGCCGGCAGCGCGTCCATGCGATCGAGAAACGCCCACTGTGCGCTCTCGCGCTCGAGCCATTCCTCCAAAGTCTCCAGCGACTCGTCGCGCAACGCATCCGCCGGCACCGGTGCGGCCTCCTCGGCCATGCCATGCGCGCCGAGGTACTCCTCCGCGATGACCTCGACGCGCTGCCACCTGGGCGCCGCCGCGCCAAGCAGCTTGCCAGCGAGATCCAACGCCGCGTCGACGACCGCCCGCTGCTCCGGCCCGAGGGGAACGCGAATTCGGTCCCAGGGCTCGTCGGGCCAGCTGCCGGGAAGCTCGCCGGGCTGGCTCTGCTCGCTGCCGGTCCGCTCGACAGCCTTGCGCAGCGACCGAACCGTCTCGGACCGCGCCCGCTCCACCCACGCCGCCTCTTCTTCCCCGACCGCCACGGCCAAGACCGTCGCCGCGCGGCGCGCCGTCACCTCGCCGGCCAGGACCGCCGCCCGCAGCAGCGGCCGCGCCCGAAGCTCCCGCGACAGCCTGGCCATCTTCACCGCCGTGCTCGCCGGGATTCCCAGCCGCTCGCGCGCATAGTCGCCGATGCCCGCATATCCGAGCCGCAGCGTGCGATCGCCTTGCCCGAGCGCGTGCAGCCCCTCCCCCATGGCCACGTCGAGCGCACCCCGGCCGCGGGCCACCCGCGCGAACAGCCAATCGACCAGCCGGGCAGCTTCGTCGCAGACGGCGTCGTCCCGCTCGGGCGGCAGGGGCCACTCGAGGATGGATGCGGCTCCGGCGAGCGCCGGCAGCGGGTCGACTTCCGACATGCTCCAACGGTATCAAGGGGGTCTGACATCGCATCCGGCGCGGTGAACGACCAGCCCTCCCGTCACCACCACCGCTGCATGCTCCACGCCCGCGTGGTACGGCAGGTGCGCTGCGTCCATGCAGGAGAAGAGCACGAGGTCGGCGCGCCTTCCGACCTCGATCGAGCCCCGGTCCGCGAGCCGCAGCGCCGCAGCCCCGCCGCGCGTGCAGGCCCACAGCGCCTGTGCCGGACTCAACCCCGCCAGAAGACATCCCGCCGCCAGCAACATCGACACGCTCTCGATCCGCTGCGACCCCGGGTTGATGTTGCTGCCCAGTGCCACCGTCAGGCCCGCATCGAGAAACGGCCTCGCCTGCGCCGCCTTCTCGCGCAGGAACCACGCCGCCAGCGGCAGCAGCACCGCGGTCACAGAAGCCCGCGCCATCGCCGCAATCCCCTCCGGCGTCGTGCGCTCCAGGTGATCCGCGCTCGCGCAGCCCACCTCCGCCGCGAGCTGCGCCCCGCCGCCCGCCGAGAGCTGGTCGGCATGCAGATGTGCGCTCAATCCAACATCGATCCCCGCCCTCAGCGCGGCGCGGCACTCGCTCGCGTCGAACGCTCCCTGCTCGAGAAACGCATCGCACCCGCGCGCCCCAGCCCGCGCCGCCTGCGGCGTCAGCTCCTCGACCACCTGCCGCACCCACGCGTCGCGCGGCACTTCGGGCGGGACGGCATGAAGGCCAAGCAGGGTGGGCACCACCTTGCACCCCGCCCCGCGGCCCGCCTCAATTGCCAGCCGCAATAGCCGCAGCTCGTCCGGCACCGAGAGCCCATAGCCGGTCTTCACCTCGACGGTGGTGACGCCGCTTGCCACCAGCCGGCGCAGCCGCGCGCGCGCGCCCGCCAGCAGCGCCTCGTCGGAAGCAGCGCGGGTCGCGGCGACGGTGCTGCGGATCCCTCCTCCGGCCTGCGCGATCTCGAGATACGTGGCCCCCGCCAGCCGCTGCGCATGCTCTTGCGCGCGGTCCCCGGCGAAGACCAGGTGCGTGTGAGGATCCACAAGCCCCGGCGTCAGCAACGCGCCGCGCGCATCGATGCGCTCGCCAGCCGGCGCCCCCGAAGTCGCGCCGACATAGACGATGCGTCCCCCGTCGCACGCCACCGCGCCGTCCTCGATCAGCCCCAGCGGCGCATCGCCCGCCGCCGCTTGCGGCCCCGCCATGGTGGCGACGCGCGCGTGCTCGATCACCAGCATCAGCGCGTCAGCCCGGGGATCTGCACGCCGCGCTCGCGCGCCACCTGGATGGCCTCCTCGTACCCGGCATCGGCGTGCCGCAATACGCCCATCGCGGGGTCGCTGGTGAGCACGCGCTCCAGCCGCCTGGCGGCGGCCGCGGTGCCGTCGGCCACGATCACCTGGCCTGCGTGCAGGGAGTAGCC
>DASRTX010000391.1:0-5340 GCA_035655715.1 Myxococcales bacterium
GCGCGCGGCCCACCGCCTTCTGCGTCAAGCGCGAGAGCAACCCGTTGATGGCCAGGGCTTCCGCATCGATGAGGGCAAGCTGCACGGCCGCGTCGGCCTTGCCCTTCCCCAGCCAGACCGCGAGACCCGCTTCCACTCCGATCGCATAGACGGGCAGGCCGAGATAGCCGATGTCGCTCGCCGTCGCCGCCCGTGAGCGGCCGGATTCCGAGCCCGCCCGCAGCGCGCTTCTGGCGCTGTCGTCGAAGAGGATCGCCTCGTTCCAGCGCGGCGCCACGGGCGGTTTCACCAACACCTCGAGCAGCACCGCCGCGGCCGCGATGCCGCCGATGGCGACGGTCTCCACCGCGCCGATGCGGTTGAAGCGCTCGGGCCAGCCGCTGTCCATCGTCCATGGCTCCGCCGCCTGGAGGCCAGCCGGGCAGATCGAAAGGACCACGACGGCGCACGCGCGGATTCTCGCCAGGGCCGCGGTCATCGCCTGCCAGCACCCCACATCGCGAGCCAATATGCCAGCCCGTTGACGTCGCTCACCGAAAGCGACGTCACCGCCTGCCGGTGGCCATCGGCGAGGGAGCGAATTCCAAAGGTGACGGCTACCCGCTCTTGCAAGAGGCCGATACGGCCGACCACCCCCGGGGCCAGCACGGGGTCGCCGTTCCAGGGGAAGACCACCTGGGTTCCCGCCCCGAAGGCCACGCCGCGCGCGCGAAAGGTGGGGAGGAGCCCCAGCGTGCTGGCCAGCCGCCCGGACCCCTCGATGGTCAAGACGTCGGCGACCGTCTGGAGGGAGAACCACGACGAAAGCCGAAGCGCCGGCTCGAGCCAGGAGAAAGCGACGCCGCCGCGGACGACGTCGAGCGAGACGCGGTAAGGCAAGAGGTGGGCGATCACCAGCCAGCCAGGGCTCGCGCCCGCGGCGGACCTTCCCGGTATGGTCGAAGGGTCGAGGTCGAGCGCCGGGGCGTCGGAAAGGCTCTGCGCGCGCCGCGCCCACAGCGCGCCCAATCCCACGCCGGTCCGGACGACCGGGGACGGCGTGCCCCGCGATGACATCTCCACCGCTGCCGCCCGATCCACCAGCGTGCCCGCGAGGCGGGCGGTCCATCGATTTCGGTCGGAGAGGGCGTCCCGCATCGAGGCGCTGGCGGCGACGTAGCCGGAAGCCTGCAGGGCATCCAGCAACTCGTCGAAGGTGAGGTCGATCAGGCAGAGCGACTCGGCCGCGCCCTGGCGGCACGGTCCCGTCCGCGAGGTCACGGCCGCCAGCGCCGCTGGAAGCGGATCCCCATCCGCCAGCGAAGGCTCGCCCAACCAATTCCAGGAAGGCTCGGCAAAGAGTCGCGCCGCGGACGACCGGCTGCCCAGCTGGGCGGCCACCTCCAGCCTCGCGAGCTTCGCGATCACGAACGCCGCCCGCCCCGAGCGCCCCAGGCGAAGGCGCTCGAAGACCGCGCGCATGGCCTGACCGAGACAGCGCTGCGTGTCCTCGGCGGAAGCGTCGATCATGAGCCCCATGTCCGCCCGGAAAACCGGAGCGGGCCGGGTGCCGTCAGGGTACGGTCCCTGCACCTCGCACGAGCGCGTGGCGATCTGCACGACGGCGTCGTAGACGCCGGAATAGAAATCGAAATCGCGCAGTGGGCGATCGAGAAAGCCGGAGAAGTTGAAGAGCGCGCCGGCGGCCAGCGGTGAGAAACGCCGGGAGAGAACGAGCCGGCGCTCCGGCGCGTCGGTGGAGGAGAGCAGCGAGGCATCCGCGCTCACCCTGGTTGCGCGCGCCGACAGCCCGCGCAGGCGGGGAGCGAGGGCGATCAGGCGGGCGACCCGTTCCGATGCGGCCGCCATCTCCCGCAAGGCCGAGCCCTCGAAATCGGGATCGAGGCCGGCGGCGATGGCGCCCCGCGCCTCGGCCGCGACCCGGGGCAGCGTACCCTGCACCTCCTCCTCGAGGAACGTGGCGAGGAGCAGCACGCGGAGCATCGCCGAGGTGACGCGGAAGAGCCGGCCCGTCACGGTGCCGACGCCGAGGAGATCCCGCCGGAGCTGGATCAGCTCTGCTTCCCCCAGCCCCGAGGCGGCGATTCCCGGGATTTCCCCGATGAGGAATCGCGAGGTGATGGTGGCGACGGTGGAGAGATCGTGCGCCACTTCCAGCAGCTGCAGCTGGCGATCGAACGGCGTGGTCGCGGCGCTCAGCTCGGCGAGGGCCTGGTCCGCGCGCCGGCTCCTCGAAGAGAGGACGTTGGCGAGCATCTTGGCGAGCAAGGCGACTTGTTCCGCAGCCGGCCGCGCCCGCACCTCCGCGGTTCCCGCGGTTCCGTCCCGCAACGCCTCGGCGCAGCTGGCGAGCTGCTCCGCGCCCACATCGCGCGCCTGGACCAGCTCCCCCAGGCAGCGCAGGAGGAACGGCCAGAGGGTCTCTCGCCGCGGCGAGCGCAGCAGTTGTCCGTCCCACGCCTCCGGAGCGGCACCCGAAGCGCCGGCGACGCGCGCCATCTCCTCCTGGATGGCGGCCGCCTCGGCCTGGAGGTCGGCGAGATCGGCGAGCGTACCCTGCGTCGTCCGCTGCCAGCGCTCGTCGCGCACCGCCCGCGCCAACTCCGTCTCGCGCGCCGTTCCGATCAGGTTGGCGATCAGCTGGACGGGAGCGGCCAGACCGCTCATCTCAGGTCCGCTGACCGCGGGCGGCAACCGCCGGTGGTCCGGGTCGACGAAGATGTAAACGGTCGGCGCGAAGGGCAGCGCATGACCGCCGGAGGTCTCCGCGAGGTCGACCGCGAGACCGATGGGCGCGTTGTCGAAGATGCCGCCGTCGATGTACACGCGCTTGCACAGCTGCCGCGAACCTGCCGGCGGAATCGCGTCGCAGGAGAGCGAAGTGACGCGCTGGCCGAAGTCGGGCCCCTCGCAAGCGCCGTCGCGGACCATCTCCTCTTCGGGGCAGCGCAGCGCGCAGTCGCAAAGCTGGCGTGGACGGAAGGCGAACGGAAAGGCGCCGGAAGCGAGCGCGGCCTGCGCGGCCTGGAGCTCGCCGATGCCCGGCACCCCCTGCGGCGTCCCGAAGAGGAGCTGCGCGTCGGCGGAGTCGCGGTCGGAGGCCACGGGCGCAGAGACGATTCCCGGCCGCCCCGCCTCGTCCACTTCGAACCGCCAGGGAATCACGAACCGCTGCCTGCGCGCCCGCAGGCCGGACACGGTGTGGTCCTCCGGCCGGTCGCGTGTGACGGTCAGGCCGACCGAGACGGCGCATCCCGGCTGGAAGCGTACCGCCCTGGGACCGAAGACTTCGGCGCGCAGCCGCTGGAAGGCGCGCTCGAGCGGCGCGGCGGTGAACAGCCCGTCGCTCGCCGTGAAGACGGAGGGATCTTCGGGCAGCAGGTCCTCCAGGCCCACCGGCACCCAGAGATCGTGGAACAGGTTGTTGTCGGGATGGTCGTCGCGCGTCTCCGCCCGGTCCTCGCACCAGAGGGCGGCCGCCATCAATGCGTTGGCCGCGCCGGCCGATGCGCCCGTCACCGCGGCGAGGTCCGCAGCCTGGTCGGAGGCGCGCACGTAGCTGACGACACCCCAGGTCAGCCCCGCCTCGTAGCTGCCCAGGCTCACGCCGCCGCTGATGGTGAACGCCAGCCGGTCTCGCGGCTGCGAGGGAGCCGGCGCTGCCAACAGCGCGACGACGAGGAGGAGGAGCATGCCGGTTCGCGACCTTCCCCGTCACCTGACGGGGCAAGGGTCGTACCTTGCCGTCCTACCTCACCGCGCCGCAAGAGGGCTGCTCTGGCCCTCAGTCGAGCTGCTGGAATTCGCCGATCTCGTTCGACGGCGGGCCCCTGCTGCCCGCGGTCGCGGGTTGCGCTAGCATGAGGATGGGTTCGCTCCAGGGGGGCCGCGCGCGAGATGGGCAAGGGCCGGACGCAGATCCAGCGGTGGAGCGCGCGCCATGGCATCGACGTGGAAGCGGTCCGGCGAATGAAGGCGTGAAACATCCCGCATGCAACAGCGAACATTCCAGGACGGAGACATCGTCGCCAGCCGCTACCGGGTGATCCGCTTCATCGCTCGCGGCGGCGCGGGCGAAGTCTACGAAGCGGAGGACGCCGAGTTGCACGCGCGGGTGGCCCTGAAGACCTTGCGGCCCGAGGCGGCTGGGGACGAGCCCGTCCTGGCGCGCTTCCGCCGCGAGATCAGCCTGGCGCGCAAGATCACGCATCCCAACGTCTGCCGCGTCTTCGACCTCGGCCTCCACCCCTCTGCGCAGGGCCAGATCAGCTTCCTCACCATGGAGCTGCTGGATGGCGAGTCGCTGCGCGGCCGCCTCCAGCGGGCGGGCCGCATCCGGCCACCCGAGGCGCTCGGCATCGTCGAGCAGATGGCGGCGGGGCTTTCCGCGGCCCACGCCCACGGCGTGGTCCACCGCGACTTCAAGAGCGACAACGTGATGCTGGTTCCCGCGGGCGAAGAGGGCCAGCTGCGCGTGGTGGTGACCGACTTCGGCCTGGCGCGCTCGGCAGAGCCGGCCGGGCTGACCACGGGCGCAGGCGTCGTGCGCGGGACGGCGGCATACATGGCGCCCGAGCAGGTGCGGGGCGGCGACATCGGGCCGCCTGCAGACGTCTACGCGCTGGGCGTGGTGATGTTCGAGATGGTCACCGGCGCCCTGCCCTTCGGGGGGGAGACGGTCATGGAGGTGGCATTCCGGCGGCTGAACGCGCCGGCGCCGTCGCCCCGCGGCCTGGTGCCCGACCTCGATCCTCGCTGGGACCGCGCCATCTTGCGCTGCCTCGAGCGCGAGCCCGCGAAGCGCTATGCCGGCGCCACCGAGGTGCCGGCATCCTTGCGCGGCGCGCGTCCGCCGCGGGCGCCGTGGCTGCGGCTGGTCAGCGCCGGCGCGGCTGGCGCGCTCCTGCTCGCCAGCGTCCCGGGGCTGTGGTGGTGGTGGCGGACGCACGCAAGCCCCACGACGGCGCTTCGCGCGGCTCCCGCCCGCCGCGCCGTCGCGGTGCTCGGCCTGCGCAACCTGTCCGAGCGCGCGGACGCGGCCTGGCTGGGCACCGCGCTGGCCGAGCTGCTCTCCAGCGAGGTCTCGGCCGGCGGAGAGCTGCGGCGCGTGCCCGCGGAGACGGTGGCGCGGCTCCGGCGCGAGCTGGCCCTGCCCGACGGTGGCCAGCTGGGCGCGGATGCGCTGGCGCGCATGCGCGACACCACGCACGCCGACTACGTCATCTTCGGCTCCTACCTGGCGCTCGGGGGCGTCGAGGCCAACCTGCGCCTCGAGCTGCAGCTTCAGGACGTGCGCACCGGCGAGATCGTCGCCACCGACAGCCAGACCGGCCCGGAAGG
>DASRTX010000392.1:0-6685 GCA_035655715.1 Myxococcales bacterium
CCTGGGCGTACGACGAATTACGTATCGTGTCCCCGAATTTATTTGGTCAGGACCGCGGCGCGGCGGAAGGCGGCGAGGGCGGCGGCGGGGTCTGTGTCGGCCAGGAGCGTGCCGAGCCGGGTGTAGGTTGCCGCGTCGTCCACGCGGCGGAGCGCGGCCCGCAGGTGGAGGATGGCCTCCGAAGCGCGGCCCGCCTTTTCGGCAAGTCCGGCGAGGCGCAAGGACGCCTCAGCAGCCAGCGATGCCTCCTGTGCAGCATCGCGGGCCGCGACGTACATCTCGCGGGCACCCTCCTCGTCCAGGTGCAGCGCGCGATAGTCCGCCAGCGCTAGTAGGACGCGCGCGTCGCCGCGCGTGGCCTGCGCCAGCCGCTCCAGCATCGAGAAGTGCTCGGGCATGCGCGCGCTGCCGCTCGCTTCTTCCGCCCCGCGAAGCAAGGCGTCGCGCGCCGCTGGCAGCAGCCGCGCCAGCGCGAGCAGTTCGTCCAGATCCCCGCGCCGCGCCGCGCGGGCGAGCCGCACCGCCGCGTCCGCGGCCGCCTCGGGCTCGGCGCTTTCCGAAGGCGCGTCCTCGCCCAGCGAGAGCAGCACGTCGCGCGCCAGCCGCCGCGGAAGCTGCAGGGCCGACCCGAGCGCCGACCATTCGTTCCATTCGGCGCGCAGGGATCCGTCGCGGTTGGCGAGCACGCCGCGCACCTCCACGTGCCCCTCGCCGAGCTGGAGCATGGCCCCGAGCGCGACGTCGGCCCCGAGCCGCTCCGCTGCGTCCGCCAGCGCCGCGGGCGCAATCTCCACCGCGTCCACCACCAGCCGCACGTCCAGCCCGCGCAGCTCGCGCGCCGTCTCCGCGCCCATCCAGAGCGCCAGGTCCTGCGCGTCCGGATCGATGCCGTCCGCCGCGAAGGGCAGGACGGCCGCGATCACCGCAGCTCCGGCACGTACCGGACCAGGATCTCCTGCACCTCGCGCAGCTCCGGCCTGCGCTTGAGCGCATCGCGCACGTAGTGCAGCGAGCTGGGGATGTGCACCAGGAAGGAGGGGTTCTTCTTCACCTGATCGATGAAGACGAAGCGCCCCGCATCCTTGAGCTTGCGCTGGACGGTGAGCAGATCGAAGAAGGCGGTGAACTCCGCTACGTCGATGTGCCCGCCGCCCTCCTTCTCGAACTGTTGCGCGTAGCGCTGCAGCATGGCGTCGATGAGGGGCCGGTCCAGCTCCACGTAGCTGTCGCGCAGGAGCGCCACCAGATCGTATTGCCGGGGCCCTTGCAGCGCGTCCTGGAAATCGATCACCACCTGCTCGCCCGAGGGCAGCACCATGATGTTGCGGCTCTGGTAGTCGCGATGGGTGAAGCTGCGCGGCGCCTTGGACAGCTCCAACGCCACGCGCGCGAAGTGCCGGCGAAGCGTCTGCAGCTCCGCGTCGCTGGGCTTCGCGCCGCGGCCGAGCAGGCCGTACTCGATGAAGTGCTCGAACTCCCAGTGGTACAGGTCGTAATCGAAGGCGCGCTTCCAGGCCAGACAGCCCGGGTCGGGGTTCGCCTCCGCGTGCGCGCGCAGGCGCGCGAGCTGGTCGATGGCGTCGGAGTAGATCTTTCTTCGGTTTCCGCCTTCCAGGAGCGCGCGCTCCAGCGTACGATCGGTCAGGTCCTCGATGACCAGAAAGCCGTCGTCGGCCGCGTCGAGCAGGAGCCGCGGGACGCGCACGCCGATGTTCTCGAGATACCGGTGGACGTTGAGGAAGGGCAGCTCCTCGTGGACGTGGTCCTTGGAGGCCTCCTCGCTCTTCACCGGGTCGGCGGGCAATTCCATCACCACTGCCGGGTTGCCGGTGAGGCCATGCACGCGGAAATAAGTGCGGTTGCCCGCGCCCCCCGGCAGCCGCTCGACGCGACCCGCGGGCTGCCCGGTGGCGGAGGTGTACGCTGCCTGCAGTTGGGCTTCGTTCATGGGCGGCGGAGACTAGCACGCACGCGCACGCCCACCTGATCTATAACTCCCGCTCTTCGAGGAGCCGACATGCCCGTCTTCCGGAACGTCCTGCAAGCGATCGGCAACACGCCCCTGATCCGGTTGAACAAGGTGGTGGGACCCGACGACGCCGCGGTGTACGCGAAGTGCGAATTCATGAATCCGGGCGGCGCCATCAAGGACCGCATGGCCATGTACATCCTCGACAAGGCCGAGAAAGAGGGACGGATCCGCCTTGGCGGCACCATCGTCGAGAACACCTCCGGCAACACCGGCATGGGCGTGGCGCTGTGGGCGGCGGTGAAGGGCTACCGCTGCGTTTTCACCATGCCGGACAAGATGAGCGCGGAGAAAGTGAATGCCTTGAAGGCCTTCGGCGCCGACGTGGTGGTGACGCCGACCAACGTGCCGGCGGAGGATCCGCGCAGTTATTACGAGACGGCCAAGCGCATCCATCGCGAGACGCCGGGCTCCTTCATGCTCAACCAGTACCACAACCCGGACAACATCGAGGCCCATTACGCAATGACGGGCCCCGAAATTGAAAAGGATTGCCGGACCGCCGGCTTCAATCTCGACTTCTTCGTGTCCGGCCTGGGCACCGGCGGCACCATGTCGGGCGCGGGCAAGTACCTGAAAGAGAAGTTCCGCGGCCTGCGCAACATCGGCGCCGACCCGGAAGGCTCGGTCTACCTCGACTACTTCAAGACCGGAAAGCTGATCCAGCCCCACGTCTACAAGGTGGAGGGCATCGGCGAGGACATGCTCTGCAAGGCGATGGATTTCTCGGTGCTAGACGACGTGCGCCGCGTGGACGACAAGCAGAGCTTCGTGATGGCGCGGCGGCTGGCCCGCGAGGAGGGTCTCTTTGCCGGAGGCTCGTCGGGGTCGGCCGTGCACGTGGCCGTGGACCTGGCCAGGGAGATTGGCGCGGGCAAGAACATCGTGGTCGTCCTGCCCGACAGCGGCTCGCGCTACATCACCAAGTTCTATTCGGACGAATGGATGAAGGACAACGGCTTCCTCGATCCCACCGACCGGCTGGGGACAGTGGCCGATCTCCTGGGCGGGAAGCGGCCGCCCGTCTACACGGTGGTGGCCAAGGACAGCGCCAAGCATGCCGTCGAGATGATGAAGCGGCACGGCATCTCCCAGCTCCCCGTCGTCGAACCGGGCAACAAGCCCATCGCCATGCTCCACGAGGTGGATCTGCTGCAGGCGCTGCTCGAGGGCCGGCACAAGCTGGACGAGCCCATCTCGGCGGTGATGAAGCCGCTGGCGGGCGTGGTGACGCTGCGCACGCCCGTCTCGCGGCTGAAGGAGCTCTTCGCCACCGACCACGTGGCCATCGTCAAGGACGGCGACCAGCTCGCCGCCATCCTCACCAAGATCGACCTGATCGACTGGCTCGGCACCCGCGTGTCGGTCCGGTAAAGGACTGCGCTGACATGAGCACCAAGGATACGGATCGCTTCGAGACCAGGGCCATCCACGCCGGCCAGCACCCCGATCCCACCACCGGGGCCGTGATGACGCCGGTCTACTTCACCTCCACCTACGCGCAGAGCGGGCCCGGCGAGCACAAGGGCTTCGAGTACTCGCGCACGCGCAACCCCACCCGGGACGCGCTGCAAGGCTGCCTCGCCTCGCTGGAGAGCGGCAAGCACGGCCTCGCCTTCGCCAGCGGCCTCGCCGCGACGGATGCGGTGCTGCACCTGCTCTCCGCCGGCGACCACATGGTGCTCAGCGACGATCTCTACGGCGGCACCTTCCGGCTGGCCGACAAGGTGTTCAAGCGGCTGGGCATCGAGCAGAGCTATGTGGACGTCACCGATCCCAAGGCGGTGGAGGCCGCGATGCGGCCGAACACCAGGCTGCTCTGGGTGGAGACGCCCACGAATCCAATGCTCAAGATCTGCGACCTGGCGGCGATGGCGGAGGTCTGCAAGCGGCGCGGGGTGATCTCGGTCTGCGACAACACCTTCGCGACGCCGTACTTCCAGCGGCCGCTCGAACTGGGCATCGACGTCGTGGCCCACTCGATGACCAAGTACCTCAACGGCCACAGCGACGTGGTGGCGGGCGCCTTGGTGCTGCGCCGTGACGACCTCCACGAGAAGCTCGCCTTCTTGCAAAACGCGGTGGGGGCGGTGCCGGGCCCGATGGACAGCTTCCTCGTGCTCCGCGGCCTCAAGACGCTGCACGTGCGGATGGAGCGGCACGAGCAGAACGCGCGCACGGTGGTGGAGGCACTGCGCAAGCACCCCAAAGTCTCGCGCGTGACCTGGCCGGGGATGGAGGAGCACCCGCAGCACGCGCTGGCCCGCAAGCAGATGAAGGGCTTCGGCGGCATGCTCACCTTCGTCATCAAGGGCGGCCTGCCTGCGGCGCGCACCTTCCTCAAGTCGCTGCGCATCTTCGCGGTGGCCGAGTCGCTGGGCGGCGTGGAGAGCCTGATCGAGCACCCGGCGATCATGACCCACGCCTCGGTGCCGCCCGAGACGCGCAGGATGCTGGGCATCGACGACGGCTTCATCCGCGTCTCCGCGGGCATCGAGAACGGCCAGGACCTGGTGGACGATCTGACACAGGCGCTGGAACGCGCCTGAACGGCGACGGAGGGAACATGTCGCCGTTTCGGCTCGCCCTGATCTGTTGCCTGACCCTCTGCGCCTTCGCGGCCAACTCGCTGCTCTGCCGGGGCGCGCTCGGGTCCGGACAGGCCGGCGCGGCGTCGTTCACCGCGGTGCGGCTGCTCTCCGGCGCGGCGGTCCTCTGGCTGCTGACGCGGCTGCTTCGCCCCGCGCGGTCGGCCCCCACCAACGCCGGCTGGGCTTCGGCGACGGCGCTGCTGCTCTACGCCGCGCCGTTCTCCTGGGCGTACCTGCGCATCGGCGCGGGAGTGGGAGCGCTGCTGCTCTTCGGCGCGGTGCAGCTCACCATGTTCGTGGTGGCTCTGGTGCGCGGCGAGCGGCCGCCGCCGCGGGTGTGGGCCGGGCTGGTGCTCGCCTTCTGCGGCCTGACGACCCTGACGCTGCCTGGCGCGCAGGCCCCGGACCCTGCAGCGGCGGCGGCCATGCTGGGCGCGGGCGCGTCCTGGGGCTGGTACTCGCTGCGCGGGCGGCGGGCGAAGGACGGCCTCTCCGCCACCGCTGACGCCTTCGTCCGCGCAGGGCCGGTGGCGGGCGCGCTGTGGGGTCTCGCCGCGCTCGCCTCTCCCGCCGCCGCCCAGCTGTCGGGCCGGGGCGCCTTGCTGGCGCTGGCCTCCGGCGCGCTCGCCTCCGGTCTCGGCTACACGCTGTGGAACACCGCGCTGCCGCATCTCAGCGCGGCGCGGGCGGCGGTGATCCAGATCGCCACGCCGGCCATCACCGCCGTGGCCGCCGTCGTTCTGCTGGGGGAGCACGTCACCACGCGGCTGCTCATCGGCGGCGCGGCCATCCTCGCCGGCGTCACGCTCGCGGTGCTGGGCCGCCTGGTGCGGACGGCGGCGCCCTTACCCGGTGTCACGCTCTCGCGCTAACGCAAGAGCTCGCGCGCCACCGCCAGCAACTGGATGTCGCTGGTGCCGCCGCCGATCTCCAGCAGCTTGGCATCCCGGGCCAGACCTTCCACGCGGTACTCCGACGTGTAGCCATTCCCGCCCAGCACCTGCACCGCCTCGAGCGCGCACTCGGTGGCCAGCGTGGAGGCCGTGTACTTGGCGGCGCAGAAATACGCCAGCGTGGCCTCGCCCGTGGCCGCCAGCGCGCGACCATGCTCCAGCAGCGCGCGTACCGTCTCCTGCGCGGCGTACATCCGCGCCAGACGGAGCTGCACGGCCTGGAACTGCGCGATGGGCTGCCCGAACTGCCGCCGCTCCTTCGCGTACCCGGTGGCGATGCTCAGGCTCTCCTCGATGATGCCCAGCGCCATGCCGGCCAGCCCGGCGCGCTCGGAGAGCAGCGTCTCGACGGCGGCGCGCTTGCCGCTCTCCTCGGGGTCGCCCAGCAGCCTCTCGGCCGGCACGCGCACCTCGTCCAGGTAGATGGATCCGGTCGGGGAGGCGCGCATGCCCATCTTCGCCAGCGGCTTGCCGGTGGTGAGGCCGGCGTCGCCCCGCTCCAGCACGAAGGGGCGGATCCCTCCGTCGTCGAGCCGCGCGAAGACCACGAAGACGTCGGCGATGGGCGCGTTGGTGATGAAGGACTTCTCGCCGCTCAAGGAAAAGCCAGCCTCGCTGCGCCGCGCGGTGGTGCGCAGCGCGAAGGCGTCGGAGCCGGCTTCCGGCTCGGTCAGCGCCCAGCAGCCGATCTTGGAGAAGCCCAGCACCGGCGCCGCGAAGCGATCGCGCTGCGCCGGCGTGCCCCGGCGCAGCAGCGACTGGCCACACAGACCCAGGCTCGCGCCGAACGAGAGCGCGAATCCCGGCAGCGCGCGCGTCAGCTCGTGCAGGAGCGTCCCGGTCAGCTCGGGCGTGGCCAAAAGGCCGCCGTTCGCCGCCGGATCCTGCGCCGCCTCCCGCGCCAGTTCCGACAAGCCCAGCGAATCGGCCAGCTCGCGCATCACCGCGCGCAGCGGCAGCGGTCCGCCGGGAGCGCCGCCGTCCTGCTCCAGCTCCGCCGCGCGCGGCAGCAGGCGCTGGCGCGCGAAGGTCCGCGCGATGCCCCGCGCCTCGTCCAGCAATCCATCCATGGTTTCGGGGACACCATACGACGGGTTACGTATGGTGTCCCC
>DASRTX010000393.1:0-2381 GCA_035655715.1 Myxococcales bacterium
GCCTATGGCGCCGGGCTACGGGTGTCGGAGGTGGCTGCCCTCAAAGTGGATGACGTCGACAGCACGCGGATGCTGATCCGGGTCGAGCAGGGCAAGGGACGCAAGGACCGCAATGCCATGCTGTCGCCGCAGCTGCTGGAGTTGCTGCGGCTGTGGTGGCGCGAGGGCAGGCGGCGCGGCGTCATGCTGCCCCATGGTTGGCTGTTTCCGGGCCGCAGCGCTCTGGAGCCCATTTCGACCCGGCAGATCAACCGGGCCGTTCATGAGGCTGCGGAGGCCGCCGGCATCAGCAAGCGGGTCACCTCGCACACCCTGCGCCACAGCTTCGCCACCCACCTGCTGGAGCACGATGTCGATATCCGCGTCATCCAGGTCCTGCTCGGGCACGCCAAGCTCGACACCACCGCGCTCTACGCCCGTGTTGCCACCAAGACCATCCGGTCGGTGACAAGCCCGCTCGAGCATCTCGGACTGCTGATGAAAGGTGACGATCCGGGCGGCTGATCGCGGTGCGGCCCGCGCTCGAAGTCGCTGACATCTTTCGCCTGCACGGACCGGCCTGGCGCGCGGCGCAGGCCGGGCACGTCAGTCTGGACCAGCTCAAGGTGATGTCGGCGATTGAGGCCTGTCGCACCGCGGCACTCGGCGGCCACGTCGAAGGGTGCGAGGCGTGCGGCCATCGCCGCATCGCCTACAACAGCTGCCGCAACCGGCACTGCCCCAAGTGCCAAGGAGCGCAAGCCCGTGAGTGGCTCGCCGCACGCGAGGCCGACCTGCTGCCGGTCGGCTACTTCCACGTGGTCTTCACGCTCCCCACCGAGATCGCCGACATCGCCTTCCACAACAAGGCCGCGGTCTACGACCTGCTGTTCCGAACGGCGGCGGAGACAATGCTGACGATTGCCGCCGACCCGCGCCATCTCGGCGCGCGCATCGGCGTCACTGCCGTCCTCCACACTTGGGGGTCGGCGATGACGCACCATCCGCATATCCACATGATCGTGCCCGGCGGCGGGATCTCGCTCGATGGCGAGCGCTGGATCCCCTCCCGTGCCGCCTTCCTGCTGCCGGTTCGCGTGCTCGGGAAGCTGTTCCGCGGGCTGTTCCTGCGCGGCTTGCGGCAGTTGCATGCCGCAGGCCGGCTCCGGTTCTTTGGTGACCAGGTCGCCCTGCAAGACAGCCGCGCCTTCCTCCGTCACCTGGCGCCGCTGCGCAAGAAGAGGTGGGTGGTGTACGCGAAGCCGCCGTTCTCCGGGCCAGAGGCGGTGCTCGCCTACTTGTCGCGATACACCCACCGCGTCGCCATCTCGAACCATCGGCTGATCGCGTTCGACGAGGCCGGCGTCACCTTCCGCTACAAGGATTACCGCCGGGACGCCGCCGACCGTCAGCGCACCATGACCCTCACCCCGGACGAGTTCATCCGCCGCTTCCTGCTCCACGTGTTACCGAAGGGCTTCCATCGCATCCGCCACTACGGCCTGCTCGCCAGCGCCGGCCGCAAAGCCAAGATCGCGCGGGCCCGGGAACTGCTCGGCGTGCCGGCTCCGCCTGCGGCCGAAGAAACCGCGCCAACACCAGAGCCGGATTTGCGTCCGCCATGCCAGTGCTGCGGCGGTCGCATGATCGTCATCGAGATCTTCGGCCGTGCCGCCCGGGCGCGCGCGCCGCCATCGTCGCCTGCCTGTACCGGGGCTGCTGTGTCGTGACCCGGCACGATCACCCTCGACCCGCCAGCAAGGTCGCCGTGCTTCGGCCACCGGGGGAGCGTGTGCCTGCGGCGATCACCGGATCGCTGACCGTACGCATAACCGCCAGATCGGACCGTCCAGCGCTATCACCGCAGGTCGATGGCACGCCCGTAGACCACTTTCTCCCTCCGACGCTGCCATCCGCCGGCGCATCGCGGTCGCCGCGCCAACCGCAGCGGCCGTCCCGCGACCCCCTCCGGAACAGCAGATCCTCCAAATCCCCATAGCACCGCCCGCGCCCCGCGGGTTCGTGCATGGGCGGTTTCCGTACGCCGGCCTCGTGCCACACCACCGCTTGGTTGGCCGGCGTCCGAAAACCTTCACCATGTTGGACGCTCAAGGCCGAGCTCACCTTCCCAGAAGCGGACATCACGTCGTTCGGCTCTGCTGGCCGAG
Organism: Myxococcales bacterium; assembly: GCA_035655715.1. Classification (GTDB taxonomy): domain Bacteria; phylum Myxococcota; class Myxococcia; order Myxococcales; family 40CM-4-68-19; genus 40CM-4-68-19. Next base: position 2,148 of record DASRTX010000393.1, read on the forward strand.
ATGGCGGCAAGCAAACGTTCCCGAGAGCCGCGCCAGGATGGTTTAGGGTGAGACGGTTATTCGGCTCCCCTCCAAGGATGTGTAGCCCTGCTCAGCCAATGTGGTTCCATCTTCGCCGCCCTGGTCCAGCGGCCGGAAGGCCTGCGCCGGCGGGATGGTGGCCACTCGCTCGTAGTAGTCGTAGGGGCCGCGGCTTTCGCCGGGCGCCTTCACCCGGAAGACGTGCATCTCATG
>DASRTX010000394.1:0-5781 GCA_035655715.1 Myxococcales bacterium
CTGAACGGCGTCACCACGCGCGACCACGGCTACTACTTCTCGCCGGTGCACCCCGACCGGCTGGAGGTGCCTGTCGCGGTGCTGGGCGACATGCTGGCCCGGCCGCTCTTCAAGGAGATCGAGCTCGAGCGCGAGGTGATCCTCGAGGAGATCCTCGACGAGGTGGACGAGAAGGGCCGCGACATCGACGTGGACAACCTCTCCAAGCAGGCGCTCTTTCCCGGCCATCCGCTGGGCATGAAGATCGCCGGCAGCAGCGAGAGCGTCCGCGCGCTGCGCGAGGCCGACCTGCGCGAGCAGCACGAGAAGGCATACGGCGCGCGGAACCTGGTCCTGGCCGCGGCAGGGGCGGTGAAGCACGCGCAGGTAATGGAGCTGGCGGAGAAGCACTTCGGCGGGATGCGACCCGGCGTGCTGCTGCGCGACACGCCGCTCGACGGCGCGCCGCGCGGGCCGCAGCTGGTGGCGGTGGACCACACCGAGTCGCAGATGGAGCTGCAGATCTGCTTCCGCGGGCCTCCCGAAGAGCACCCGGACTTCCCGGCGCTCCGCGTGATCAAGCGCGTGCTCGACGACGGCCTCGCCTCGCGGCTGCAGCTGAATCTGGTGGAGCGCAAGGCGCTGGCGTACTCGGTGGGGGCGGGCATGGACGGGTTCGCCGACTGCAGCACCTTCGAGGTGGGCTGCGCCTGCGCGCCGCGCAAGGCACCCGCTGCCATGTCGGAGATGCTGCGCCTGCTGGCGGAGCTGCGCGAGACCGACCTGCCCGAGGACGAGCTCTCGCGCGCCAAGAAGAAGTCGCGCATCTGGCTGGAGTTCTCGCTCGACGCGCCCTCGGAGATGATCGGCTGGTTCGGCGGCGGGGAGCTGCTGCATCCGCCGGCCGAGTCGTTCCAGACCTGGCTCGCGCGCGTCGAACGGGTGAGCGCCGCCGACGTGCGGCGCGTGGCCTCGGCGCTGTTCCGGCCGGAGAATCTGGTGGCCTGCGCGGTGGGGCCGCTCTCGGGCGTGGAGAAGAAGGTGCGCGCCGCGGTGGAAGGGGAGCTGTGAGCGATCCGCTGGGCGGCCTGGAGCCGGAGAGCGGGCGGCCGCAGCACGACGAGGGCGCGCAGGAAGTGGCGCAGCGTCCGCGCCTCCCTCCCCGCCCCACCACCTGGGCCCTCTTGATCGCCATCGGCATCGCCTTCGCGGCGGAGCTCTGGGCCGGACACGATCTGGCCGGCGACAGCACCCTGGCGCTCTTCCGGCTGGGCGCGCTCTTCGGTCCTGCCGTTCGGGACGGGGACTGGTGGCGGATCGGCGCGTACGCCTTCCTGCACATCGGCTGGCTGCACATCCTCATGAACGGCTACGCGCTCTGGGTGCTGGCGCCGCAGCTGGAGCTCACGTTCGGCTCGAATCTCACCCTGGGCCTCTTCGCCGCCACCGCACTGGCAGGAGGCGCCGCCAGCACCGCCTGGTCCTTCTACAACGAGCAGGCGCGATTCGCCGCGGGCGCCTCGGGCGGGATCTTCGGCCTCTTTGGCGCCACCATCGGCCTCTACTTGCGCGTCCGCCATACGCTGCCGGAACCGGTGCGCCGGCGCATCTTCCGCGCCTTCGGCATCAACCTCCTGCTGAACCTGGCAATCGCCTTCAGCGCGCCGGTGGACAACGCCGCTCACCTGGGCGGCCTCATCTCAGGGGTGCTCCTTTCGCTGATCGCTCCCCTGCCCAACCTGCCCCGGCGCCCCTGGCATCTCTTCGCCCGCGGCCTGCTCATCGCCTCGGCGCTGACGCTCGCCGCCATGGAGGGCGCGGCGGTAGCGAGGGCCGTGAAGCCGAAACCGCGCACCCTGCAGGGCAACGGCGCCACGGCACAGGTCAGCGGCCTCGTGGTGCCGCTCGAACCCGGAATCGCTGCGCTTCCCGGCGTTGCGCAGGTCGGCATCGCGCGGCAAGCACAGCCCATCGCCATCGTCGAGGGCGAGGACGCGGTCCACATCGGCAGCAGGACCTGGCTGCGCAGGCGCCTGAAGCAAGAGAACGACACCGACTTCACGCAGCTGGTGGCGGCGGACGGCCAAGGGCGGCTGGTCATCGAGTTGTCCTGCCGCGACAGCTTCTGCCGCGGCGCGCGCGGCGACGCGCTGCTGGAGCCCACCGCCCGCACAATGCACTGAGTTTTCGCGGCCCGGCGTCGGAGCGCGTGGTAGATTGATCGCATGCGCGAGTTCCTCTACCGGCTGGTCCAGCGCCTCCACGAGGAGGCCCGGCCGCTCTCGCGCAACAAGCACTTCCATGCCTTTACCGGCGAGTCGGGGCGCGCGCTGCGCATCGATCGGCACCTGCGCGACCTGGAGGTCCACCTCGAGGCGCTGCGCCGAAGGGGCGAGCGTCCCCGCGTGCGCGCGCTGCCCGGCGGTGGCGTGCAGCTCGTCCTCAAGCATCCCACCCTGGGTGTGGTGCGCACCGCCTCTCTCTGCGCCGAAGAGGCTTTATTGCTCATGCGCCACCCTGCCGGCGCCTGGGCGCTGGGCGGGCTGGCGGACGTCGAGTCCCCGGCACAGCCAGCGGTCAAGCAGGGCTAGCAACCAGCCAGCCTGGTCGTCCCTCACGGCAATGAGGTGGGTGTCCGCCCCCTTGAATCAGGCGGAGGCGGGTCCCTATCCTCAAGCCTGATGCCCCCGAGAATCGATCCGGGGCTCTGCATTGCAGTTGTTCCAAGGCCCCAGCGCGGGAGCCGCTTGCGAAAGGCAGAACCGGAATGGCGACAGGTACCGTGAAGTGGTTCAACGACGCGAAGGGCTACGGCTTCATCACGCCGGATGGCGGCGGCAAGGACGTGTTCGTCCACCACACCGCCGTCCAGATGGAGGGATTCCGCAGCCTCGCGGAAGGTCAGAAGGTGGAGTACGAGGTCACCGAGGGCCCCAAGGGACCGCAGGCCGCGAACGTCCGGAAGGTCTGAGAACGCATCCGCTCAGCCGAACATCCAGTTTCGCACTCCAGGGAACCGCCCGGCAGACTCGGGCGGTTTCGTCATTTCAGGTACCAGAGGAAGTTCAGGCGCACCCCGTAGACGCTGGAGACGTCATCGGCGAATCCGGGGCGGCTGGGGATCTGGTGCCAGTTGACGAAGAACTCGGGGCTCAGCGCGAACGACGGACTGAGCCGCGCGTCGTATGAAAGGCCTCCGCCGAGCGCCAGGCCGGTGGGCGACGAGTAGCCGGAATACGCTCCGTTGTCGTAATCGACACCGCCGACGCCGACGCCGAAGTTGACGCTGAGCCCGTTGCCCGCGCGATCGCCCATCAGCACCGTCTGGCCGCGGATGGTGAACATCCAGGAAGCGAAATCGGGGTACTGCGGGTAGCGGCCCGTGTCGCCGCTGAAATCCATGAAGAGCTGGAAGCGGTCGGAGAAGCCGTAGCCGAGGCGGAAGTCGCCGTCGAAGGCGCCCACCCGGCCCGCGCCGTTGCTGGACAGGTAAGCCGAGCCGCCGCCGAAGCCAAAGGAAAGCAGGAGGCCTTCGCGCGCCTGCATCTTGCGGCGCGGTACGTCCCAGGCTGCCTCCGCGGAGTCGCGCTGCCGGTACACCACCGGCTGGCGAGGCGGCGGCGCGGCGGCGTCTTCCAGCGCCGCGATGTCCAGTCCGAAGGCGAGCGAATTGAAGAACAGCTCGAAGGCGAAGGAGCCGGAGCTCGCCACCACGCTCGCCTGATCGTTGCTGCCGTGCCTCGCGGTGGCCCTGCCGTTCTCTTCCGCGCGCAGCGGCAGGGCCGCGGCGGACACCAGCGCGAGCGCTAGAGTTGCGGACCTCATCGTCTCCTCGACTCCGGACCTCGCCGTGCGGCCACGGCGTTTTATAACAGCCGCGCGCCCATGCGGCCGCCACCGGCGGCGAGCTGTCCACAGCCTGCCGCCACCTCCTGGCCGCCGGAGTAGCGGATGGCGAAGGGGAGGTGCGCGGCGGCCAGCGCGTCGAGGAAGGCGGAGCGCGTCTCCCGCGACGAGCGTCGGAATCCGCCCGTCTGGCCGTTGACGTCGATCACGTCCACTTTCACCAGCGCTGGATCGAGCAGCCGGGCAAGCGCCTGCGCGTCCTCCGGGGCGTCGTTCACGCCGCCCAGCAACACGTATTCGACCAGCACGCGCGTGCGGCGCGCCCGGGCGTGGTCGTGCAGCGCGGCCACCAGCTCCGCGGTAGGATGCACGCGCTCGATGGGCATGAGCGGCAGCCGCTTGCGGGGAACCGCGTGCGTGAGCGAGACGGCGAGCCGGAACTTGTGGCCCTCGGCGGTGAAACGGCGGATCTGCGGCACGATGCCGGCGGTGGAGATGGTGATGGATTTCCCGTCGATGCTGCCGCCGCAAGGATGGCTGAGGATGCGGGCGGCGCGGATCACCTCCTCGTAGTTGAGGAACGGCTCGCCCATCCCCATGAAGACGACGCCGCGCACGGGCCGATCCGCCCCGCCGCGCACCGCCAGGACTTGACGCACGATCTCGGAGGCATCGAGGTTGCGCCGGAAGCCGAGCTCCCCGGTGGCGCAGAAGGCGCAGGCCAGCGCGCAGCCCACCTGCGAGGAGACGCAGACGATGTACTTCTTCTCCTTGCCGGCGTACGCGCGCGTGTCCGCCCCTGGCGCCTCGCAGGGCACCGGAATGCGCACGGCCTCGACGCGCGCGCCGTCGTGCAGCTCGAAGAGGTACTTCACGAACCCGTCGGGCGCTTCTTCGCGCTGGACGACGCGCAGCGGCTCGGCGGTGGAGTTCGACTCGATCTCCCGCAAGAGCTGCTTGCGCACGCCGCGGATGCCGGCGAGGTCGCGCTCGCCTCGCTTCACGGCGGCGGCGAGCAGCTTGCGAGCGACCTCGTCGCTGACGCCGAACAGGCAAGCGCCCTCGTGCGGGAGCATCCCGCAGCGGTTCGGCAGCTCGATCATCCCTTCATTCTACGGGCAGATCGGCGCGGGCGCGACCGTGGCGCCGCTGTTGATGCTGCTCGCGTTGCCGGTGACGTTGGCGCCCGCCTGCGTGAAGAAGTCGACACCGGCCCGGACGTCCGCTGCGTTCGTCGACGGTGGTGCGTGATCCCACTTGTTGCTGCTCGCCGTGACCGCGACGGTGGCGACGATCCACATGTCTGCCTGGGTGTTGCAGGAAAAGACGTTGTTCCCGACGCTTCCCACGGGACCGCCGCCGAAGTCAGCGCCGGGCCCGTCGAACTCGATTCCAAACGTGTTTCCGGTGAAGGTGTTGTTCTCGCCCTTCCCTCCGCCCGCTCCGAGGCGATAGAGGATGCCTTCCCCCACGTTGTTGACGAACGCGTTCAGCAGGATGAGGTGATTGCCGGCGTTCGTCGCCTCGATCGCGAAGCCCCCGTTCCCGGTAAAGGTGTTGTTGCGGATGGTGAGGCCCGCACTGTTGGCCAGGATCCCGTCGCCCGCGGACCCGATCAAGAAACCCGCGACCGTGGCCCCGGCGCCCGGATTGATCGTCCCGCCGATCCGCGTCGGCGAGCCGGCTGCGTTCCCCCTGTTTGGTTCGTCGCCGACCAGGATCACGCCCGCAGCGGGATGGAGAGGGAATGTCTCTCCCCCCGCGGCGTCGTAGGTGCCGGGCCTCACCAGGACCGTGTTCCCGCTGGTCGCGACGCTCAACGCTTTGGTGATAGTCCGGAACGGGCTGGCGGCGGAGGTGCCCGAGTTGGCGTTGTTGCCGGTGGTGCTCACGAACCAGTGCCGGATGTTGCAGACGCAGAGCGTGCCTGCGGTCGCATCGGCCACGCCTGAGCAG
>DASRTX010000395.1:0-2789 GCA_035655715.1 Myxococcales bacterium
CGCAGCCGGCCGCGCCTTGCCGTCGCCGAGCCTCGTCACCGTGCCGCGCTCGAGGACGAGCAGCAACTGGCGCTGCAATTCCAGATCGAGATTCGCGATCTCGTCGAGGAACAACGTTCCGCCGTGAGCCTGCTCGAAGACGCCGGCGTGGTCGTCCACCGCGCCGGTGTAGCTGCCGCGGCGCGAGCCGAAGAGGTGCGCGGGCATCAGCGTGGCGGGAATGGTGGAGAGGTCGGTGACCACCAGCGGCCCTTTGGCCCCGGAGCGGGGATGGAGCACGTGCTCGGCGAGGAAGCTCTTCCCCGTCCCCGTCTCGCCTTCGATCAAGACCGGAAGGGGGCTGCGGGCGAGCACCGCCAGCTTCTGCCGCAGCTCGGCCATGGGCCTGGACCGGCCCCAGAAGACCGGACCCTCCTGCGCGGCGTGCTGCACGGCGAGCGCGCGCGAGATCTCCGCCGCCAACGTGCGCGAGTCGACCACCTCGTTCTCGCAGAAGTGGACCAGCGGGTCGTGCGGCCGCTCGCCCAGGTCGGCGTCGGTGGTGGTGAGCATCACCACCGGGAGGGTGGGGTAATCCTTGCGCAGCTGCTCCAGGATGTGGAGCCCCTGTTTTCTCCTGAGTAACTCTGTTTTCTGTAGTTGCTCAGGATCCTGTGGCTCCTCGGCCTTCGGCAGCAGCTTCTGCCGCGGCAGCGCGAAGTGCAGGTCCAGCACCACCAAATCCGGCAGCGCCTCTTCGCGGCCCAGCGCCTCCGCCGCCTCGTAGTAGTCGTGGGCGCACTTGAGCGGGCAGCCCTTGTCGCGCTCCTCGCAGACCTGGCACGGATGGAGCCTCCCGCAGCGGGTGACGTAGTCGAACTGCGGCAGGTGCCGGTGGCACATCTCGATGGTCTGGTCGCGGTCGTCGATGACGAGCAGTCGGGGCACGGTCACTCCTCGGAAACGGAACGCGCGAGCGCGTCGAAAGCGTCCTCAAGCGCGAGCACCGCGGACAGCGGCGCCGGCCAGGGAAGATCCAGTGAAGAAACGGCACGTTGCAAGGCGCGTGCAAAGGCGTCGCAATCGGCGCCACGAGGCGCGTCCGCCCGCATCCGCGCAAACAGCTCCGGCGCCGAAACCGCCCGTCCTTCCAGGTCGGTGAGTCGCGTCAGCCCCCGCCGAAGCGCCTCGACGTCCTGCTCCCCGGAATCCCTCAGGTCCCTGGCGGGCCAGACGGCGCGCTTGATCAGATCGTGCCGCAGGTCGCGGAGCCAGGGATGCATTTCTCTATTCTATAGAACAGAGACTCCTTGCCCCAAATCCTAGGCGAGCTCTGCCACCGTCACCCCGTCCCCCCCTTCGTGCTGCCCTGCCGCCCTCGCCCTCTTCACGTACGGGCTCCGCTGCAGATGCTCCCTCACCGCCGCCTTCAGCACCCCGCTCCCATGCCCATGCAGGACGTGCACCAGCTCCTCTCCCGCCCGCATCGCCCGGTCCATCTCCAGCTCCACGGCCCGCAGCGCCTCGTCCACCCGCATGCCGCGCACGTCCACCAGCGGCACCCTTACTTGAAGACGCGCCGGCCGCGCCTGCTCCGCCTTCTTCAGGCGCTCCTGCGCCGTCTTGCGGAACCCCGCCTGCGCCACCTTCCGCGAGATGGGCACCAGGTCCGCCAGCGCCACCTTGCTGCGCAGCGCACCCATCTGCACCGTCGCATGCCCGTCCTGGACCTCCAGCACCACGCCCTCGGTGCCGAGCCGCACGTGCTTGACCCGGGCGCCGCTCTCGATGGCCGCCCCGGGGAGCGCCTCCGGATCCTCCTCCCGCGCCTGCTCCCGCTCCTCGTCCTCCGCCGCCTGCTCCACGGCGCGCTGCGCTTCCACCGCCTGCGCCATGGCCGGCGCGGCCTGCAGCTGCGCGATCAGCTGCGACACCTCGTCGCGGCGCTTGCGCAGGTCTTCGATCAGCTCCGCCCGCGCGCCGGCGCGCGTCTCCCGCTCCAGCTCGCGCAGGCGCTCCCGCTCCTGCCGCACCTGCTCGCGCTCGCGCAGCAGCTCCGCCCGCGCCTCCTCCAGCTCCCTGCGCGCCCGCGCCGCCTCCGCACGCTCGTGCTCCAGCAGCGAAACCGCCTGCGACACCTGCGAGACGCCGCTCCCCAGGATCTGCCGCGCCCGATCGCACACCTCGCCGGGCAGCCCCACCCGCCGCGCGATGTCGATGGCCGACGACGCTCCCACCTCGCCCAGCCGCAGCCGATAGGTGGGCGCCAGCCGCTCCACGTCGAACCCCACGCTGGCCGGCGCGAAGCGCTCATCCGACAGCGCCAGCGCCTTGAGCTCCTCCAGGTGCGTGGTGATCAGCACCTGCGCGCCCACCGCCACCAGCTTCTCCAGCGCCGCCACCGCGATGGCCGCGCCCTCCCGCGGATCGGTGTCCGCCGCGATCTCGTCGATCAGCACCAGCGTGCCGGGACCGGCGGCCTCCAGGATCCACTTCAGCGCCGCCAGGTGCGCGGTGAAGGTGGAGAGGTCGCGCGCCAAATCCCCCTCGTCGCCGATCGCCGTATAGACGGTCCGGTAGAGCGGCATCCGGGAGCCAGGCTCGGCGGGGATGGGCAGCCCGGCGCGCGCCATCAGCGCCGCGAGGCCGACGGCCGTGATCGTCACGGTCTTCCCGCCCGCGTTCGGTCCGCTGATGATCAGCGCCTGCGCCGGCGCCGGCAGCGCGACGTCGTTCGCCACCACCGCCGCCGGCTTGCGCTGCAGCACCAGCAAGGGATGGCGCGCCTTGCGCAGCTCGAATCGATCTCC
>DASRTX010000396.1:0-5938 GCA_035655715.1 Myxococcales bacterium
TGCGCGTCACCACCAGCGCGCGGGCGAGGTTCACCAGCGTCTCGGTGGTCTGCATCCCGCGGCGCAAGGCCTCCTCGCAAAAGCGGATGCCTCGCTGGCGGTCGCCCTCGACCAGCACCAGGGTCAGGCCGTAGTTCGAGAGCACCCGCGGATCGTTCAGGTTGCGCCGCCAGGCGCGGTGGAAGATGTGGTGCGCCGACTTCGGATCGGAGTCGAGCAGGGCCCGCCCTTCGTCGATGATCCGATCCACCTCGCCCCGGTTGCTCACCCCGCCTGCCGGCGTCGGCAGCGGCGCCAGCGACCGCGGCGTGGTGATGGGCTGCGACCGCGGTGAGACCTTCACCGAGGCGCGCAGCGCGTCCAGCTCCGCGGGGGTCGCGCCCCGCGGCAGCCCGGGCTCGTCGTCCTTGTTCTCCGGTATCATCGCTCGCCCGCGTTCCGTTGGTAGATGATTCTCAAGCCGTCCAGCGTGAGCTGGTCGTCGACCACCTCGATCTGTCCAGAGACGTTTCCGATCAGCGGCGCCAGCCCGCCGGTCGCCACCACCTTGACCGGGAAGCCCAGCTCCGTCTTCATCCGCGCGCAGATCCCGTCCACCAGCCCGACGTAGCCGAAGACCAGGCCGCTCTGCATCGAGGAGACCGTGTTGCGCCCCACCACGTGATCCGGCTTCTCGAAGGCCACGCGCGGCAACCGCGAGGCGCGGTGGAAGAGCGCCTCCATGGAGATGGAGATGCCCGGCGAGATGGCGCCGCCCAGGTACTCGCCCTTGGGCGTCACCGCGTCGAAGGTGGTGGCGGTGCCGAAGTCGACGATGACCAGGCCCTGGGGCCACTTGTCGTACGCGGCCACCGCGTTGACGATGCGGTCGGCGCCGACCTCGCGCGGGTTGTCGTAGAGGATTGGCATCCCGGTCTTCACGCCGGGCCCGACGAAGAGCGGCTTGCGCCCGAAGAAGCGCTTCGCCATCTGCTCCAGCGGAAAGGTCATGGGCGGCACCACGCTGGAGACGATCACGTCGTCCACGTCCTTGATGCGCAGCCCGGCGAAATCGAACAGCGACTTGATCTGCAATCCGTATTCGTCGCCGGTGCGGTCCTTCTCCGTCTGCACGCGGAACGAATCGCGCAACCTGCCCGCGTCGAAGACGCCGAGCACGGTGTTGGTATTGCCTACGTCGATCGCGAGGAGCATCCCGTCGCAGTATCGGGAGCGCGGCAAGCTCCCGTCAATCTGCCATTTCCACAGCGCCGCCTACATTACCCTGCAATGTTCCACGTCGCCCGCCACCACGCGCACCAGGGCGCCGCCTGCCTCGCGGACGAGGAGCGCGCCGTCTTCGGCCAGGTCGACCGCGTCCCCTTCGATGGTGGCTCCCTCGGTGGCGACGCGGACCCGGTGGCCCAGGGTGCTGGAGAGCTCGCGCCACCGCTCGGCCACGGGGGCAAAGCCCTCTGTTTCGTGGAGGCTGAGCCACTCCTCCAGGTGCTCGAGGATGCGGGCGCAGACCATCGGGCGCGGCTGGCGCTCCCCGGTCTCGATCAAGAGACTCGTGGCCACGGCGCGCAGCTCGGCGGGCAGGTCGCCCGGCTGCAACGTAACGTTGAGCCCGATCCCCAGGACCGCATGCCGGACGCGGTCCGCGTCGGCGTGCAGCTCGGTGAGCAGCCCCGCGAGCTTGCGGCCGCGGACTTCCAGATCGTTGGGCCATTTGATGCGGGTTGCGTGCGCGCCGAGCTCGCGCGCCGCCTCGGCCAGCGCCACGGCCGCGAGCAGCGTGATCTCGGGGGCGCGCGAAGGCGGGAGGCTGGGCCGCAAGATCACGGACATGGCCAGCGACTTGCCCGGCGGCGCGATCCAGGAGCGGCCGCGCCGGCCGCGGCCCTTGGTCTGCACCTCGGCGATCACCACCTCGCCGTGCAGGGCTCCCGCCTCCGCCAGCCGGTGGGCCTCGTCGTTGGTCGACTCCAGCTCTTCGAAGTGGTGGATGCTGCGGCCCATCTCTCCGCTGGCCAAGAGCGGCGCGATCTGCTCCTCGCCCAGCCGATCGGGCACCTCCACCAGCCGGTAGCCGAGCCCGCCGCGGGTGTGGATCACGTAGCCGCGGGCGCGCAGCGAGTCGAGCCGCTTGAGCAGCTCGGCGCGGGGCACGTCCAGCTTGTCGCAGAGCACGTCGCCGGGGACGAAGTCGTCGGCGTATTCGAGCAGGAGCCCGAGCACGATGGCATCCTGGTTGAGATCGGTCCAGTGCCCCTCGCCCCTGATGGCGAGAGACGCGGCCATGGCTACTTGCCCTCGACCATCAGGCTGAGGTCCACGGACGGCGAGGAATGCGTCAGGGCGCCCACGGAGACGTAGTCTACTCCGGTCGCGGCCACCCGCGGGAGCCGGTCCAGCGTCATGCCCCCGCTGGCCTCCAGGGGAACGCGCCCTTTGACCTGGACGACGGCCTTGCGCAGCTGCTCGTCTCCCAGGTTGTCGAGCAGGAGCATGTCCGCACCGGCGGCCAGCGCCTCCTCGATCTGCTCGGGCGTGCTCACCTCGGCCTCCACTTTCAGCAGCGGATGCGCGGCACGCCGCGCCCTGCGCACCGCCTCGCCGATGCCGCCCGCGGCCGCGGCGTGGTTGTCCTTGACCAACATCCCATCGAAGAGCGCTCCGCGATGGTTGGTTCCGCCGCCGGCGCGCACCGCCGCCTTCTCCAATTCGCGCATTCCCGGCGTGGTCTTGCGGGTATCGAGCAATCGCGTGCGGGTGCCCGCCAGCGCCGATGCGTATCGGCGCGTCAGCGTGGCGATGCCGCAGAGCCGCTGGAGGAGGTTGAGCGCCGTCCGCTCGCCGGTGAGGATGGCCCGCATCGATCCGCGCACGCGAAGGACGCGGTCGCCGGGACCGGCTTCCTCTCCTTCGCCCTCCAGCGCCTCCAACTCGCACTCCGGATCCAGCGCGCGGAACACGCGAGCTGCCGCCGAGATGCCCGAGACCACCAGCGTCTCCTTGGCGAAGATCACGCCGCTCCCCCGCGCGCCGGCGGTGACGCAGGCCTCGGCGGTGCGATCGCCGGGGCCCACGTCCTCGTCCAGGGCCAGCGCGATGAGCCGACCGACGGCGTCGTCGGGCCGGCCGGGATCGAGCGGCGGGTTCACACTACTTCGTGCCCTTGCGGGGCGACGGCCGGCGCTTGGCGCCGCTCTTCCCCCGCGCGCCCTTCTGCGCGCCGCGCCCGCCGCCCTTGCCTCCGCCCGTGCTGCGGACGCTGGCGGCGGCGCGCCCCGGCCGCCCGCGCACGTTCGAGCGCGACTGCGTCTTCATCGGCCGCTTCGCCTGCTTCTTCATCTTGCCGCCGGCTCCGCGCGTGCCCTTCTTCGCGCCGCGCGCAGCGGCGATGCGGCCCGCCTTGGCGACCTTGCCCACCTTGCCGGCCTTGTCCGCCTTGTTCTTGCCGCCGCGGACGCTCTTCGCGCCCACCTTCGCCTTGTGGGTCTTCGGCCGGCTGGGGGCGCGCGCCTTGGCGGTGGATTCGGCCTGCGCGATCTCCGCGCGCTCCTCGTTCTCGTCCTCCTCCGACACCGGCCCGCGCGACTTGCCTCCAGGCTTCTTCTCCATCAGCCCGCGCGCGATTGACTTCACCCGCGCCACCGCCTTGGCCGCGATGCCCTCCTCCTCGTCCTCGTCGCTCGCCTGCACGGGAGCTTCGGCAGCCTCCTCGGCAGGGGGCGGCATGTCGGACTCGGGGGGCGTGTTGGGCGCCTTCTCCCCGGGCGCCGCGCCCTGCCCGCCCTGCATCCCCGACGCCGGCCCGCCGTGCGTGCCCATCTGATCGAGGCTGCGGTTGTTCTGCTCTCCACCCGCGCCGTCTCCCTGCTGCTGCGGATTCTTCTCTTCCATGGACGCCTCCGATTCGGTGACGCGCGCCAGGTGACGCGCGAGCTTCTCCCGCTTTGCTGCAAGCTCTTCGGCGCGGGCGCGGTCCTTCTCCACCACTTCCTTGGGCGCACGCTCGACGAAGCCCGCATTGTCGAGGCGTTTGCGGATTCCCTGCAACTCCTGATCGGCGCGCGCGATCTCTTTTTCGACGCGGGCGCTTTCGGCAGCGAAGTCGATCAGGCCGGCCAGCGGCAGGTGGACCTCGACTTCCGGCTCGACATGCACCGCCGCCTGCCGGGGCCGCGGCTCGGAAAAGGTCTTCAACTGGACTTCGCTGGCGTTGGCCAGGTGCTGGAAGGCGCGCTCGTGGCGCTGGAAGAGCGCGCGGTCTTTCACGAACAAAATCAACGGGATCTTCTGGTTGGGCGGCAGGTTCACCTCGCCGCGGACGCTGCGGGCCCCATCGATGGCGCGGGCGATCACGTCCATTTCACGCTCTGCGTCATCATCGAGCCGCGACGGGTCTTCCCGCGGAAAAGGCGCCAGCATGATGGTGCGACCCTCCCGGTTGGGCAGCCGCTGCCAGATCTCCTCGGTGACGAAGGGCATGAAGGGGTGCAGGAGCCGCAGCGCCCCCTCCAGCGCAGTGAGCAGCGCCGCCTGCGCCCCCGCGCGCTCGCGCTGGGACTGCTCGCCGTACAGCGCCGGCTTGGAGAGCTCGATGGCCCAGTCGCATAGCTCGTTCCAGACGAACTTGTAGATGCCGTTGGCGGCGTCGCTCAGCTCGAAGCGGTCGAGCGCGTCGCGCGTCTGGTCGGCGCAGCGCTGGTAGCGCGAGAGGATCCAGCGATCGTAGACCGAGGCGGGCTCCGCCGCGGGATCGGCGTCGGCGGCGTTCATCAGCACGAAGCGCGCCGCATTCCAGATCTTGTTGGCGAAGGCGCGATACCCGCCGATGCGCTCGGTGGAGAGCTTGATGTCGCGCCCCTGCCCCGCCATCGAGGCGAGCGTGAAGCGCAGCGCATCCGCGCCGTACTTGGCCGTGACGTCGAGGGGATCGATCACGTTCCCCTTCGTCTTGGACATCTTCTCGCCCTTCTCGTCGCGCACCATCGCGTGCAGGAAGACCACGCGGAAGGGAACCTCCTTCATGAAGTGCACGCCCAGCATCGCCATCCGCGCGACCCAGAAGAAGAGGATGTCGAACCCCGTCTCCATCACCGAGTTGGGATAGAAGGTGCGCAGGGCGGGCGTATCCTCGGGCCAGCCCAGCGTCGAGAAGGGCCACAGCCCCGACGAGAACCAGGTGTCGAGCACGTCCGGGTCCTGCGTCAGGCGGCCCGAGCCACAGGATTCGCAGTCCTTGGGCGTCTCGCGCGCCACCGTGACGTGGCCGTACTCGCAGTACCAGGCGGGGATCTGGTGGCCCCACCAGAGCTGCCGCGACACGCACCAGTCGTGGATGTTGTTCATCCAGCGCAGGAACTCGGCGCGCCAGTTGGGCGGCACGAACCGCATCTCGTCGACCTTGGCGATCACCTTGTCGGCGAGCGGCCTGGTCTTCACGAACCACTGCTTGCTCAAGAGCGGCTCGACGATGTTGCCGCATCGCTGGCAGCGGCCGAGCGCCATGGTGTGCGGCTCGCTCCCGCGCTCCAGCCCCAGCTCGGCGAGGCGCTCTTTCAGCGCAGGGCGCACCTTGATGCGGTCCTGCCCCTGGAACGGCCCGGCCTCGGCGTTGAGCGTGCCGTCGAGGTTGAGGATGTTGATCAGCGGCAGGCCGTGCCGCTTGCCCGACTCGAAGTCCTCGAAGCTGTGCGCCGGCGTGACCTTCACCGCCCCGGTGCCGAACTTGGGATCCACCAGCTCGGCGTCGGCGACGATGGGGAACTCGCGGCCGGTGATCGGATGGCGCACGTTCTTCCCGATCATCGCCTGGTACCGCGGATCCTCCGGATGCACCGCCACCGCGGTGTCGCCCAGCATCGTCTCCGGGCGGGTGGTGGCAACGACGATCTCGGTATCGGTCTCTCCGTCGACCTTGTACGCGAACTCGAAGAGCTCGCCGTTC
>DASRTX010000397.1:0-2027 GCA_035655715.1 Myxococcales bacterium
CGGGACGCGCCTGTACGCGGTCAGCGGGCACGTCCGCAAGCCGGGCGTGTACGAGGCGCCGATGGGCATCACCTTCAAGGCGCTGCTCGACGAGTACTGCGGGGGGATGCGCGAGGGATCGACGCTCAAGGCGATCATCCCGGGCGGATCGTCGTCCGCGATCATGACCGCCGCCGAAGCCGAGTGGGCGTCCGACTTCGATACCTTGAAAGCCAAGAAGACCATGGCCGGCTCGGGCGCGGTTGTCTATCTGGACCAGACAATCAACATGGCGCACGCGCTCGCCAACGTGATGCGCTTCTACGCGCACGAGAGCTGCGGCCAGTGCACGCCCTGCCGCGAGGGCACCGCATGGCTCTCGCGCCTGCTCGACAAGATCGTCGCGGGCAAGGGGGAGAAGCAGGACGTCGACAACGTCCACCAGATCGCGCGGCAGATGGAGATGAAGACCATCTGCGCGCTGGCCGACGGCGCGGCGATGCCGGCCAAGAGCTACATCGAAAAGTTCCGCGGCGACTTCGACGCGCTGGTCCGAGGCTGATGGTGGAAGCCGTCCTCTTCTATCTCTTCGCCGTGGGCGTGCTGGTCGCGGGCGCGCAGGTGATCTTCCGGCGCAACCCGATCTACGGCGCGCTCTCGCTGGTGGGATGCTTCTTCTTCCTCGCCGGCATCTACGTGCTCCTCGCCGCGCACCTGATCGCGATCCTCCAGATCATGGTCTACGCCGGCGCCGTGATGG
Organism: Myxococcales bacterium; assembly: GCA_035655715.1. Classification (GTDB taxonomy): domain Bacteria; phylum Myxococcota; class Myxococcia; order Myxococcales; family 40CM-4-68-19; genus 40CM-4-68-19. The sequence continues at coordinate 740 of DASRTX010000397.1, forward strand.
TGCTGTTCGTCTTCGTCATCATGCTGCTCAACCTCAAGGAGGAGGAACTGGGCGAGGAGCGGTTCACCGCCTGGAAGGTCATCGGCCTCGCCGCGGTGGTGACCTCGGTCGGGGTGATCAGCTGGCGCGCCCTCGGCCCGGCGTACCCGGGCGCTCCGCACGTGGACAACGCGACGCTGGTCACGCAGCGCGGCCCCTTCGGCGGCGTGAAAGCGGTGGGGTACGTCATCTACATGTCGTCGGTGTTGCCGTTCGAAGTGACCTCGCTCTTGCTCCTGGTGGCGGTGGTCGCCGCGGTGGTGGTGGCCAAGGGGAAGATCTGATGGACTTCTTCCACCAGCATCAGGCGCAGCACTACCTCGTCCTCGCCTCCCTGCTCTTTGCCCTGGGCGCCGCCGGAGTGGTGTTGCGGCGCAACGCCATCATCGTGCTGATGAGCATCGAGCTGATGCTCAACGCGGTGAACCTGACCTTCCTCGCCTTCTCGCGCTTCCCGCTGGTGCCCAACTCGCCGATGGGCAGCTTCCTCTCCGGCCACGCGGCGGTGTTCTTCGTCATCGCCACCGCCGCGGCCGAGGCGGCGGTCGGGCTCGCCATCATCATCGCCGTCTTCCGCAGCCGCACCAGCGTCAACGTGGACGAGTTCGACACGCTCAAGCTGTAAGGAGTTGCGCTTGGAAGTCTCCTGGCTGCACCTGATTCCGCTCTTGCCGCTGATCGGCGCCGCCCTCAACGGCATCGCGGGGCGCTGGCTGCCCAAGGCCGTGGTCTACGCGGTGGCCCTCTCCACGGTCTGGCTCAGCTTCGCGCTGGGGCTGACCGCCTTCGTCCAGCTGGGCGAGGGCCAGCTGCACGAGCTCGCCTTCAACTGGTTCTCGGTCGGCAGCCTGCACGTGGACATGGGCTTCACGGTGGACCGGCTCTCCGGCGCGCTGGTGCTGGTGGTCACGGGGGTGGGCGGCGTCATCCACGCCTATTCCATGGGCTACATCGACGAGGACCCCGGGTATGCGCGCTACTTCTCGTACCTGAACCTCTTCATCGCCGCGATGCTCACGCTGGTCCTCGGCGACAACCTGGTGGCGATGTTCGTCGGCTGGGAGGGCGTGGGGCTCTGCAGCTATCTCTTGATCGGCTTCTGGTTCACCGACGAGGAGAAGGCCTACGCCGGGCGCAAGGCTTTCATCGTCAACCGCATCGGCGACTTCGGCTTCCTCATCGGCATCTTCGTCCTCTTCCGGCAGACCGGGACCGTCAACATCGCGCAGATCAACGGCGCGGCGATCCC
>DASRTX010000398.1:0-5271 GCA_035655715.1 Myxococcales bacterium
GTCGTGACGGGCTCGAAGCAGGGCTCGGATACCCAGCACGACCTCATCTCGGTCAACTGCGCGACGCCGGCGCCCACGGTGACGGCGCCCGCCATCTCGAACGTGCTCGATCCGCAGGACTTCCTCAAGGACGGGAAGTTCTTCGCGGGTGACACCGTGACGGTGGCCTCCACGGTCACGCACAACTGCTTCACCGGCGCCAACTTCCTGCCGGCGTTCAGCTGGTCGATCGTCACCGACGATCCGGGCGCGAACTTCGTGGACAGCGTCACCACCACCCAGCAGTTCTCGTCCACCATCCCCAACGGGTCGTACGCGCTCACGCTCTCCGCGCAAGACCAGTGGCATCACGCCAGCTCCGAGACGACGAGCTTCACCTCCAGCCCCTGCGGGGCGTCGCCGGTGACGGCAGAGATCGTCACCGCGGCGACAGGCCTGCCGATGGACCCGTGGACGTTGACGGCGAAGCCGATCGGCATCTTCTTCTCGGACGACTCCAATCCGGACATCTGCCCGACGCGGTTCGCGCCTCTCTACACGTTTGCGTGGACCTCGACCCCTGCGGCCGCATTCTCTGACCCCGTGGGGAACCCGACGACCTTCACGCCCGCCGATCACGTCTCCTACCTCGTGCAGGTGGCGGTGAGCGGCCACCAGACGGGCCTCGCCACCGCCACGGTGAACGCGAACTGCGACGCGCCGACGGTCACCACGCCCACCGTCGTCGCCGTCAACGGCGCACCGGCAGGGCCGGAGATCTTCGTCGACGACGCCGTGCAAGTGACGGCCGATGTGACGTCCAACTGCTTCGTCTCGCCCGCGCCGGGAAGCATCCTGCGAAACTGGACGCTGGCGGTGAACGGCGGGCCCGCGCCGGAGCTCTTCACGCCGAGCGCGGCCGACGTCAGCCCCAGCTTCAGGCCGCAGACGTTCGGCGGCAGCTACGCGGTGACGCTGGCGGCGTCGGACGGCTCCCATCAAACCGGGACCAGCGCGGCGCTGTCCGTCCAGGTCTCGGCCTGCGGCGCGACTCCCCCGACGGTTTCCCTGGTGCAGGCAACGCAGCACTTCGTTTCCATCAAGCAGGTACCACCGGGCGGGGCGCTGACGGCGCAATCCCTCGACATCCTGCTCGCTTCGGAAGGCGCGGAGCCACAAGTGACGGTGGGCACGGACCTGTTCCCGGTGCCCTTCTACCTCGCCACGCCGGTGCAGGTGGGCGTCCGGGTGGACAGCAGCGCGGGCGGAACCTGCACGCAGTTCGGATTCGTCAGCGCGCAGGTGCTCGGGCCGGACAATCTGCCCATCCCGGCAGCCGACTTCACCGCGCCCGCTGCTGGATCGGTCACGAACGGCGGGGAGCTCGCCTTCAGCTTCACGCCCAGGACCGGCGACGTCGCCGGCCCGTCCGCGGTCCCCGGCAACTACCATCTCGTCGTGTCGCTCAACTACGGCAGGGCGGCCTCCGCGTTCAGCACCCAGGCTGGACCCACCGTCCACGTCGGGGGCCGGTGCGGGCTGAACGCGCCGTTCGCGGACTTCGACCTGAGCCCGGGGCCGATCCCGATGACGACCGTGGGCACGACGTTGTTTGCGGATGCGTTGGCGCCCGTGGCGTCCAGCTCCGACGCCGACAATACGGAGTTGGCCCTGGTGATCGGTGCTCCGAACCCGAACTTCAGCACCGGTTGTGGCCTCGACCAGACGCTCTCCTTCGCCTGGCTGCTCGAGCAAAAGCCGATCGGTTCAGCCGCGGTGCTGTCCGCGGATAGCGGTCGACTCACCGACTTCACTCCGGACGTCGAGGGCGACTACTCGCTGAAGCTCAGCCTCAGCGACGGCACCGGGACCCAGGGTGGAACCACCGTCATCACCCGCACCGTCCTTCCTTGATCTCCGCGGGCCGCGCCGGCCATCCCGCCGGCGCGGCCCGTTGCGCGCGTCCGGGCCCTCGTGCGAGCGTGCGGGCCCATGCTCATCGCACTCCTGCTCCTCCTCGCCCAGGCGCCGCGCGAGGCCGCCCAGCCGCAGCGCCCCCGCGAGCGCATCCTCATCCGCGCCGCCCACCTCATCGACGGAAAGTCCGACGCCGCCCGCGAGGGCTGGGCGGTGCTGGTCGAAGGCGATCGCATCGAGAAGGTGGGCCCCGCCGCGGAGATCCCGTCGGCCGGCGCCCGCATCGTCGACCTGGGGAAGTCGTGGATCCTCCCCGGCCTGATCGACGCGCACACTCACGTGCTGCTGCAGGGCGACGTCACCGCCGCCGACTACGACGAGCAACTGCTCAAGGAAAGCATCCCCTACCGCACGCTGCGCGCGGCGGCAGCGGTGCGCACCTCGGTGATGAACGGCTTCACCACCATCCGCGATCTGGAGACCGAAGGCGCGATGTACGCGGACGTCGACGTGAAGAACGCCATCGCGCGCGGCATCATCCCCGGGCCGCGCATGTTCGTCTCCACCCGCGCCTTCGCCCCCACCGGGATGTATCCGCTGCTCGGCTACTCGTGGGAGCTGAGCATGCCGGAGGGCGTGCAGATCGCCGACGGCCCCGAGAACCTGCGCAAGGCGGTGCGCGAGCAGGTGAAGTACGGGGCCGACTGGATCAAGTTCTACGCCGACCGCAAGTACTACAAGACCAACGATCCCAAGCGGCCGCTCCGCTCCTGGGTCAACTTCACCAAGGCGGAGATGGAGGCCATCGTGGACGAGGCGCACCGCCTGGGGCGCAAGGTAGCGGCGCACTCCATGGGCTGGGACGGCATCGACGCCGCCCTCACCGCGCACGTGGACTCCATCGAGCACGGCGACGGCCTCACCGACGACCTGATCGAGCGGGTGGTCAAGCAGAACGTCTACTGGTGCCCCACCATCTTCGTGGGCATCTGGGTGGCCCAGGGCCGCGGCGGCATCTGGCCCGACATGGTGGTGATGGAGCGCGAGGCGTTCTCCAAGGCGCTCAAGCGCGGCGTGCGCATCGCCTACGGCACCGACGTGGGCGGCTACGCCTGGACGGAGAACCAGGCCAAGGAGCTGTCGGTGATGGTCCGCTACGGCATGTCGCCCATGGCAGCCATCCAGTCGGCCACCAGCGTGGCCGCCTCCATGCTGGATCCCTCCTGCGCGCCGCAGGCAGCCAGCTGCGAGGGCAGCAACGTGGGGGTGCTGACGGCGGGGCGTTTCGCCGACATCATCGCCGTCGATGCCGACCCGCTGCGCGACATCTCCGCGCTGGAGCACGTCCATTTCGTGATGAAGAATGGCGAAGTGCTGAAGTCGCGTTAGGAGAAAGCGCCATGCGAAAGCTCGCGCTCCTCTGTCTCTGCCTCGCGGCCTGCTCGTCGTCCCACCAGGAGGCGCGCCACGAGCCGGCGCCCGCGCCTGGGCCGACGACCGCCGCCGCGCCGCCGGTGATCGGCGACGACGTGGCCGTGGACTACCGGCCGCAGTCCGAAGGGCAGGCCCTCATCGAGGTCTCCTCCCCCGCGGGAGCTCGGGTGGACGTGCGCGAGGGCCAGGCGCTGGTCGGCCGCGACGCCGCGCCCATGGCGGTGAAGTGCGAGGCCGACCACTGGTACACCGTCTCGGCGCGGCTCCCCTCCGGCGCGGCCCGCGAGGCCAAGGTGCAGGCCCGCGCCGGCCAGGTGGCATCGCTCCGCTTCGTCGACGTCGCGCCGCAGGGCCCCCAGCCCATGTCGCGCGAGGCCTTCAAGGACTTCGTACACGCCGTCGACCTCGAGGCGGGTGACGACGCGAAGCTGAACCTCATCCGCAGCGCCGCCGCCCACGAATGGTTCACCGCGTCGATGGCCGGCGTGCTCATCGATCACGTGGTCCACCGCGAGAACAAGCTGCAGGCGGTGCCCATCCTCAAGGACCGCATCCTCGACCGCGAGAACGCGTTCTGGCTGTACCAGCACTTCACCTACCGCGAGGACAAGGCCCGGGTGCAGGAGATGCTCGAGCACTGATGGCGCGCCCGCTCCCGCCGCAGTCGCTCCGCGAGCGCGCGCGGCTGACCTGGCAGTACCTGCGCTACCTGCCCCGCACCTTCGCGCTGGTGAAGGAGTCCTCGCGCGCCTTCGCCGCGGGAATGATCGCGCTCCTCCTGGGACAGGCGGCCCTCCCCGCGGCCATGGCCTGGGTGGGCAAGCTGATCGTCGACGCGGTCGTCTCGGCGGCGCGCACCGGCGACGCCGCGCAGCGCTGGCAGGTGCTGCGGCTGGTGGCGCTGGAGGCTTTGCTCATGGCGCTCTCCACCGCCATGTCGCGGGGCCAGGCGCTGCTGCGGGATCTCATGAGAGCCTCGCTCGGCAACCACGTCAACACGCTCATCCTGGAAAAAGCGGCCACGCTGGAGCTGCGCCACTTCGAGGACGCCGACTTCTACGACAAGATGCAGAACGCGCGGCGCGAGGCCTCCACCCGCCCGCTGAGCATGGCGCTGGAGACGGCGTCGCTCCTGCAGCAAGCCCTCATCCTCCTCAGCTACGCCGCGCTGCTGGTGCGCCTGTCGCCCTGGTCGGTGCTGCTGATCGCGCTGGCCTCGGTGCCCTCCTTCATCGCCGAGGCGCGCTTCTCCGGCGAGTCGTTCCGCCTCAACACCTGGCGCGCCCCGGAGGGTCGGCGGCAGAATTATCTGGAATGGATCCTCACCCGCGACTCGCACGTGAAGGAGGTGAAGCTCTTCAACCTGGGGCCGCTGGTGCTGCAGCGGTACCGCGCGCTCTTCGACAAGTTCTACGCAGAGGACCGATCCTTGGCCTTGCGCAAGGGCGCCGCCGGCATCGCGCTGGGCCTCGTCTCGCTGGCCGCCTTCTACGGCGCGTATGCCTTCATGGCGGTGCGCGCGGCGCTGGGCGCCATCACGCTGGGCGACTTGACCCTCTACCTCTCCGTCTTCCGCCAGGGCCAGTCCTCCATCCAGTCGGCGCTGGCCTCCATCGGCGCCCTGTACGAGGACGGGCTCTTCATGTCCAACCTCTTCACCTACCTGGACATCGGCACCGGCGGCGAGTCGCCGCGCCAGCTGCCGCCGCTCACGCCGGCGCGGGCCCGCGCGCAGGAGATCGAGTTCCGCGACGTCTCCTTCCGCTACCCGGGCAGCGACAAGTGGGTGCTGCGCGGCGTCTCGCTCAAGCTCCTGGCGGGCGAGAAGATGGCGCTGGTGGGCGAGAACGGCGCGGGCAAGAGCACGCTGATCAAGCTCCTGATGCGCCTCTACGATCCCAGCGAGGGCGCCATCCTCTACGGCGGCGTGGACCTGCGCGA
>DASRTX010000399.1:0-2019 GCA_035655715.1 Myxococcales bacterium
CCGCACCACCGTGGGGTGGAAGGGGCTGATCAACGATCCGCGTCTCGATGGGTCCTACGTCATCAACGAGGGCCTGCGGGTGGCCAGGCGCTTGCTTCTGGACCTGGTGGCATTGGAATTGCCCGCGGCCTGCGAGTTCCTGGATCCGATCACGCCGCAGTTCATCTCCGACCTGGTCTCCTGGGGTGCCATCGGCGCCCGCACGGTGGAGAGCCAGGTGCACCGCGAGCTGGCGTCGGGCCTCTCCATGCCGGTGGGCTTCAAGAACGGGACCGAAGGCGGGATCCAGGTCGCCATTGACGCGGTGCGTGCCGCCGGCCATCCCCATCGCTTCCTCGGCGTCACCGAGCAGGGCCTGGCCGGCATCGTGGCCACGCGCGGCAACCCGGACTGCCACATCATCCTGAGAGGCGGCGCCGGCGGTCCCAATTCCGACCCCGCCAGCGTCCAGCGCGCCCTTGCCGCGCTGCGCGACGCTGGAGTGCTGCCGCGGCTGCTGGTGGACACCAGCCACGGGAACAGCCGCAAGGACTTCCGGCGGCAGCCAGCCGTCGCGCGCGAGATCGCGGCGCAGGTGGCGCGGGGAGAGGCGGGCATCTGCGGGGTGATGATGGAGTCGTTCCTGGTGGACGGGCGCCAGGAGCTGACCGACCCGGCGCGCCTGGTGTACGGGCAGTCCATTACGGACGCCTGCATGGGATGGGAGATGACGGTTCCGGTCTTGCGGGATTTGGCGGCGGCGGTGCGGGAGCGGAGGAAGGTCTAAACGACTGGCTGATGCGACCGGGTCAGCCGTCGTCCGCGTGTTGAAGCAGCCAGGTGCGCGGAGGCAGCACCGGAGCATGGCCGTCGATGGGCACGCTCAGCCACGCCGCCGACGAGCAGGGATCTCTGCCACTTGGCGCGACGTCCTCGCGCAGGTGATGCCGGAAGTTCTCCAGGATGTACTCGAGCGCGTTGGCGACCTCGCGCCGCGAGCCCAGCACGTGTGCGTGGTAGCGGTCGGCGAAGACCTTGCCGCGCCGTGAGCAGGCGCGATTGAGCGCCTTGGCAATGCGGATGGCGAGGCCCTGGATGCCCCGCGAGAGGCTCTCGGCGCCTTCAGCTTCGACCAGCAGGTGCAAGTGGTTGCCCTGCACCGAGAAGTGGACGACGCGAAGGCCGAATCGTTCGCGAGCGTCGCGCAGCGCGCCGGTGATGGCTTGAAATGGACGCCACGCCCGCAGGAAGCCGGTTCCCGGCAGCGTCCTCATCGTGACGTGAACCGGCTGGGATCGCGTGAATGGCCGCCGCGCCAGATGCGACACGCCCGCCTTGTCCTTCTTCGGCTTCCGCCCGGAGCCCCGCCTCTTCCCACCCCAGGTTTGTAGCCTCATCTCGATTTGCTTCGGCGCCCTCACCAAACTTGAAATAGCACTATTTTGGAATCCAGGTCAAGTGACGGTTGGGTCCAGACCCGGTACATGAATGACAGATCAGCGCCAAAAGACGGCTGACATGGACGCACGACATGGCTGACAGGTGACTCCTCAAATTCTTCGTCCGTGCCCCCGATGCCGCGCGCAGGCGCGTGGCCGCGAACGTTTGGGGCCTCCACCGCGTGAGGGGAACGATTGCTCCTGGTGCGGCGCACGAGCAGCAGGATCACTGCCGACGTCTTGGGATCAAGACTCCTGGGCGGCATCGAGAGCAATCCTTGGGAACGTACTACGGCCCCTTTGCAAGCGGGACGCGTGAAGATGGTGTCGAGGTTACGTTCCCAAGGAAGGAAGGTTGTTGGCAGCGCCACGGCCGGACATCGAGTTCGCGCGGCTGGCCATCGATGGAGCGCTGCAGACGCTCGCGACGGATGGCGTAGAGTGGGAACTCGAAGGGTCCAAGATCGCTGAGCGAGCGATCGCGATCGACAACAAGCCTGGTACGTGGGGAAGGGCGTTCGATGCCCTCGTGCTCGAAAAATCGTCACTCGATACGGCGGCCAAGGAGCGGTTGCTGGGGACATGGAAGCCCGCCTCGCCC
>DASRTX010000400.1:0-7937 GCA_035655715.1 Myxococcales bacterium
CCTGCACGGGGGCGACGCAGCGCTGGAGAAGCGCTTCCTGCAGGAGGCGCAGGCGCAGGCGCGCGTCGACCACCCGAACGTCTGCAAGGTCTACGAGGTCGGCCGCGTCGACGAGGAGCCCTACATCGCGATGCAGTTCATCGAGGGGCGCACGCTGCGCGACGCCGCGCGGGATCTCTCGGTGCGCGAGAAGCTCGAGCTGGTCCGCGACGCCGCGCGCGCGGTGCACGCCGCCCACCAGCTGGGGCTGATCCACCGCGACATCAAGCCCGCCAACATCCTGGTCGAGCAGGGTCCCCTGGGGCTCCGGCCTTTCGTCACCGACTTCGGCCTTGCTCGCGATCTGGAGGCTCCGGGCGACACCATCCAGGGCACCCTGCTGGGAACGCCGCAATACATGGCCCCCGAGCAGGCGCGCGGCGAGTTGAACCGGCTGGACGCCCGCACCGACGTCTACGGCCTCGGGGCCACCCTCTACGAGACGCTGACGCAGCGGCCCCCGTTCGACGGACCCACCCACCTGATCACGCTCTACCGGATGCTCAACGAGGATCCCGCGCCGCCGCGCAAGCTCGCCAAGGACCTGCCGGTCGACATCGAGAGCGTGGTCCTCAAGTGCCTGGAGAAGGACCCGGCGCGCAGGTATGCCGGCGCCGACGCGGTGGCCGACGATCTGCAGCGGCTGCTCGACGGCGAGCCGGTGCGGGCGCGGCCGGTGGGGCCGCTCGGGAAGGTGCTGCGCAAGGCGCGCCGCCACAAGATCTCGGCATCGATCCTGGCGGCCGCCGCGGCGCTTCTGTTGTTGCCGCAGATCCGGGCGGCGGTGCGCGCGGCGCCGCTCGCCGTCGCGGTGGCGGACTTCGAGAACCAGACGGGGGACGAAGGACTGGACGGCCTCTCGGGAATGCTGATCACCTCGCTGGAGCAGTCGCAGCGGCTCTCGGTGCTCACCCGGTCCCGGATGTTCGACCTGCTCCGCCAGCAGGGGCACGCGGACACGGCGCGCATCGACGAGACCGTGGGGCGCGAGGTGGCGCAGCAGGCCGGCGCGCAGGCGCTGCTCCTCGCCACCATCCGCAAGTTCGATCAGCTCTACGTGATCGATCTCAAGATCCTCGACCCGCGCACCAACCGGTACGTGGCGGCGCTCCAGGAAAAAGGAACCGGCAAGGAATCGGTGCCGCCGCTCATCGACAAGCTCTCCGCCGCCGCGCGGCGCGCGCTCAAGGACCAGGAGGCGGTCCCGCAGGCGCTGGTGGAGGACGTCACCACCCGCAGCCTGGAGGCATACCAGCACTACTTCCACGGCCAGGAGGCGGTGGATCATCTGCAGTTCGCGCGCGCGGTGGACCAGTTCCGCTCGGCGCTGCAGATCGACCCGCAGTTCGCGCTCGCGTGGTTCGGACTGGCCTACGCCTACATGTGGGAGCACGACGGGCCGCGCGCGCGCGACGCCATCCAGCGGGCCCTGCAGCTGTCCGACAAGCTGCCCGAGAAGGAGAGGATGCTGGCGCGCGGCGTACGCGGCAGCGTGTTCGCCCGCGGCCAGGAGGCGTACGACGCGTACAAGGACTGCGTGAAGCGCTGGCCCGCGGAGAAGGAGTGCGCCTTCATGCTCGGCGACGTCATCTTCCACGCCGGGTATGCCAGGCACGCCGTGCCGCTCTTCGTCGATGCGCTGCGGCTCGATCCCTCGATGGAGCGCGCCCATCAGCACCTGATCTGGTCGTATCAGCTGCTCGGCAACGGCGACGCCATGCTGGCGGCCGCGCGCGAATATGCGCGCCGGGTGGAGAACGCCGAGTCCTGGGGACACCTGGGGCGGGCCCAGGCGGCGCTCGGCTCCAGCCAGGAGGCGCGGCGCACCTTCGAGAAGGCTGCCCTGCTCTTCCCGAACAGCGCGATTCCGCCGGCGGACCAGGCTGCGCTTCTGGCGTGGCAACTCGACATCGACGGCGCGGTGGCGCGCCTCGCGCCGCTGCTCGAGCGCGAGCGTCCCACCCGGGATCGCCTGCTCGGGCACATGACGCTGGGCGGCGTTCTGGTGCAGGGCGGGCGCGCACGCGCCGCGGCAGCGGCCTTCGAAGAGGCGGCCGCCGACGCTCGCGAGTCGCAGGACGGCGAAGCCGAGGCCATCGCGCTCGCCGCCGACGGCCTGGTGCACTTCCTCTACCTGCACGATGCGGAGGGGGCGCGCCGCATCGCCCGCGATGCCGTGGCGCGCGGCGTGCCGGAGACGATGTTCGGGTTCGTCTATCCGCTCCTCGGCGACATCGACGCGTATGCGCACGTGCTGCAGAGCGTGGGCGACCCGCTGGCGGAGGCATCCGTCGCCACCTTCCGCAAGCACGCCAACGGCGAGTGGGCAGGAGCGGCCGAAGGCCTCGAGGGTTTGCTCGACAAGTCGCCCTTTCGCGACTTCCTCAGCTACCTGCTCGCAGACTGCCGCATGCACGCGCGGCAGGATCGCGAAGCCATCGCCACGCTGGTGCGCGCGCAGTCGATGTTCCCCGGCGTCACCGCGCCCGGGCCGGGCTACGCGGGGATGTTCCGCGGCCGCGCCGACAACCAGCTTGCCGCCCTCTACGAGCGGACGGGCCAGCCACACCTCGCGCTGCAGGCCACGAGGCGCTTCCTGAACCTCTGGTCGAAGGCGGACGCCGATCTCCCCGAACTGCGGGAGGCACAGGCGCGCCTTTCGCGGCTGCAGACCGGAGGCGACATCCCGGCGCGTTGAGGAACCGAAATGCCCGCGGATGTGCGATTGTTCCGATCCCATGGACAGGAAGCGATCGCTCTGGGTGGTGGTGGGCGTTGCTGCGCTCGCGCTGGTGCTTGGATCGGCGTTCTACCTGCACCGTCCGAAAGTGGAGCCGCAAGCCGCCCCCGCGCAACCGCAGGCCGCTGCGCAGCAGTCGGACGCGCCGCTGCCCCCCGCGCAGAAGACGGACGCGGATGCGCGCAAGGACCTGGCTGCCCTCTCCTCGCGGCCCGAGTGGGCCAGGTGGCTCGCCGCCTCCGACCTGCTCGACCGCTGGGTGGTGGTGGTGGACAACGTCGCCGAGGACGTGAGCCCCCGCAAGCAGATGGACTTCATCGAGGTGTCGCCGCAGAAGGCGGAGAAGCTGAACTACGCGCGCTACGACGCGGTGGCCGAGGTGATCGCGTCGATCGACGCGAAGGGGCTTGCGCAGGTGCTGCGCGAAATCCATCCGCTGATGGAGACGGCCTACCACAAGCTCGGGTATCCGGACCGCAAGTTCAACGACGTCCTGGCCCGCGCATTGAAGCGGGTGATCGACGCGCCGGTGATGACGCAGCCGCCGAGGCTCGAGCCGAAGGGCGCCAACTTCCGCTTCGCGGACGACAAGCTGGAATCGCTCGGGCCGGTGGAGAAGCATCTGTTGCGCATGGGGCCGCGGAACACCAAGCTGGTGCAGGGAAAGGCGCGCGAGCTGGCCGCCGCGCTGGACCTGCGCATCATCGCCTCGCACTGATTTACTGACCTAGAAAGCCTGCCGGATGGCGAGGGCTCCGCCCTTGTCGAACTTCGCCTTCGACGACCAGCCCACCCCGAAATACGCGTCCAGCTGGAACTCGTCGATGATCAGCGCGTGCGCGCCGATCCCCAGCGCGTTGGCGAGGCCGAGCTTGTCGTCCCGGTTGGTGGTCCGATCGATGGCCCCGAACGCCACGGCGTTGTGGAAGATGCCCAGCTTGAACACGTCGCGCAGCAGCGAGAAGCGGTACTCCAGATCCAGCCCGGCATATCTGCGGACGTAGATTCCGGCGAAGGGTCCTCGCAGCACCTCGCTGCCGACGGAGCTCTCCTCAGGGAAGACGACGGCGCCGGTGCGGGAGCTGCCGCGCATCTCCACCCAGAGCTCGTTCCAGCCGAAGGCGAACATCTTCTGATAGGCGCCGGAGAGGTGCACCGTGGTCTCGCCGCCGTTCCGGGAAGGGCCATAGACGCGCGCCCCCAGGGAGAGCAGGTGGTGGCGGTCGCGCCGCAGCGAGGCCGGGTTGAAGTTGAGCGTGAGATTGGCTTCGCCGTACTCGCGCGTCTGCGCGAGCCTGAACGAGGAGTCGAACGTCGGCGCCAGCACCGCCGGCGTAAGGCCGTAGAGAAGGCGCCGCTCGACGCCGGCGCCCAGCGAGGCGCGGATGTGCGGGATGGGCATGAAGAGGATCTGCGCCGCCGCGTCCAGCGTGGAGAACATGAAGCTGTCCAGCCCCAGGTCGGGGCGCTGGTTGTCGGCGAGCTGCGCCCTGCCTCGCAGCGAGGGCCGCAGGACCGAGGCGATGGAGGGAAAGTCGTACTCGCCCTCGCCCAGCGCGCGGGTGAAGGAGAAGTCCGATCCGCTCCCGTCCAGGTGCTGTCGGAACGCCCCGGCAATGCGCCCTCCCAGCTGCCAGCGGTCGTCCTCGAAGAGCAGGTGTCCGGAGTGGTAGGTGGCGCCCACCGCGCCGCCCTCCACCGAGTCGACCTCCAGCTCCGGGGAGATGCCCGGCCGGAAGGCTCCGGGCTGCACCAGGATGTGCAGCTCGTAGGGGCGGCCTGGCCGCACCACTCCAAACGAATAGCGCTCGACCGGCTCGATGTCGTCGAGCTGCACCTGGGCGGGTGCGTCCGGCACCGGCACGATCTCGTAGGCGAACTCCGCGAGGCCCATCCGCTTGGCCAGCATGCGCAGCTGGCGCTCCAGCTCGAAGCGGTTGAAGACGTCCTGCTGCAGGTGCAACTCCAGCCGCAGCCGCAGCGTCTCGAAAGCGCCGCCGCCGAGGAAGATCACCTTGTCGAGCCGGCCCTCGTCGATGTCGACGACGATCTGCTCCCCCTGGGCGTGCGCGCGCACGATGGCCAGGCCATAGCCGGCGCGATGGAGGAAGCGCGAGATGCGGGCGGCGATCTGCCGCGCGTTCTCCTCCGTGGCGCGGGTATTGGCCGGCAGGTCCAGGTAGCTGGTGTACACGTCCTCGAGCAGCGCGACGTTGCCGCGAAGGACCAGGAGCGGCGCCAGCAGCAGGGCGGCGAACATTTCAGCTTCGATCCGCGAGCCGGACGACGAAGCGCAGGCCGGACCAGGTCTCGTCGATGGCGCAAACCTTGTTGTCCACCAGCCCCTGCGCGAGGCCGAATCCGCGAACCTGGGCCTCGGTCAGATCGGTGGACACGCCGGACGCCTTCTTCGGCCACGCGATCCAGAGCCCGCCGTCCTGGCGCAGCGCCTTGCGCGCCGCCGGAAACTTCCGCGACAGCTCCGCGGTGCTCCGGGTGAAGAGGACGATCACGTCGGCCTCGCCGCGCGGGCGCGGCACCACGCCCAGGACGCGGGCGAACCCTTCCGGCTGGCCGACGAGGCGCACGCGGGACCCGTCGCGAATGCCCAGCTTCTGCGGCAGGGGCGTTCCGGAGTAGCCGGCCACGGAATACTCGTACCACAGCGTCGAGCGTAAATCGGGGACACGATACGGAATGGATCGTATTGTGTCCCCGATTTGCGGCTAGCGCTTCCGCGCGGCGGCCCGGCCGCCCTTGCGTCCTGCGGCCCGCTTTTGCGACCGGCTTCCGCCGCGGCTGCCGGCGCGATGACGGGCGCGGCTTCCGCCGCGGGTCTCGCCCTTCTTGCGGCGCGTCTTGTTGGTGGTGGCCGCCGCGATGCGCTTGGCAGTGCCGGTGCTTCGGCCGCGCGCCTTCGCGGACCGCTTGATCTTCTCGTACTGCCGGTTTCGCTTCGAGCTTCCAAAGCTTCGCTGCGCCATTCCGCTTCTCCTTGTCCGCGCGCCGAAGGGCGCACCTCCCCCCGTGCGCGACAAGCTATGCATCCGCTTTCTCTAATGAAAGGGGGACGAGCAGGAGAAGCAGCGGCACCAACTCCACAAGCGCGGCCCAGCCGTAGAGCGGAGATGCGCTGTGGAATCGATCATAGCCTGCTCCGGAAAGCGCGTATCCGAGCGCGTTGCCGGCGCCGAAGACCACTGCGGAGAAGAGAGCCTGCCCGGTGGCGCGCAGCCGGACCGGCACGATCCGCTGCATGGCCTCCACCGCGCATCCCCACCAGAGGCCAAAGGAAAGCGCATGCAGGAGCTGCAGCGAGACCAGCGCAAGGGCGCCGTGCGCGCGCGCCAGAAGCGCCCAGCGCACCGCCGTGCCCGCGAAGGCGACGGCAAGGAGGGCCCGCAGCCGGAAGCGGCGGGAGAGCGCCGGAAAGGCCATCAGCATCGCCGTCTCGGCGAGCACCCCCAGCGCGAGCCCCGCCCCGGTCACGCCGGAGGAGTGCCCGGAATCGCGCACCAGCACGCCGAACATGAGGTGATACGGCCCGCACGCGCCCCAATGCACGGCGCACATCGCCAGCAGGACCAGCAACGCCGGATTGCGCAGCAGCGCCGCCGTGTCGCGCCAATGCGGCCTGTGTTCCGCCAGCGGCGTGGTCGGAAGTCCTTGCGCGAGCGCGGTGAAGCAGGCGACGCAGGCAAGATACGAGAGCGGCACGGCGCGGTCCGCGAGGCGATCGCCGCGCAGCGCCAGCACGAGGCCCAGCCCCTGCGCCGTCACCACGAATCCCAGCGAGCCCCACAGCCGGGTTCGCGCATAGCTGTGACCGTCCTCGCGCTTCACCGCCTCCACCGCGGTGGAGTCCAGGAGCGGCACGATGGCGCCGGAGAAGAGCGCGGAGAGCACGAGCAGCAGGCCCACCTGCGCCGGAGTGCGCGCAAAGGGCAGCCCGCTGAGCGCGAAGAGCGTGCCCGCGCTGCAGACGGCCAGCCCCCGGGCGGGCGTGCCCAGGCGGTCGGCGATGGAGCCCCACACCAGCGCGGCAGGCGCCGCCACCGCCTGCTGCGCGAACGTCACCGTGCCGATCTCCTGGCCGCTGAAGCCCAGGCCGCGCAGGTAGGGCGCGAAGTAGCTGAGGAAGGTTCCGACAGAGGCGTAATAGAGGAAGTAGAACCAGCGCAGCCGGACGATCATTCAGGCGCGTCTTCCGGCTCCATCGTGCACAGCAGCGGGAAGGCGGCCTGCTCGGCCAGCGCCATCGTCTGCTGCACCTTGGTCTCGGCGATCTCGAACGTGTAGACCCCTGCCACCGCCATGCCGTGCGTGTGCGCGTGCAGCATGATGGCGCTGGCGTCGGCGTCGGACTTGGAGAAGATCTCCTTGAGCACCAGCACCACGAACTCCATCGGCGTGAAGTTGTCGTTGTGCAGGATCACCTTGTAGAGCCGCGGCCGCGCGAGCTTCGGCTTCGCCTTCGTCTTCGGCTCTGCGACGCCCACGTCGCCCTGGGGTTTGCGGGGGCTCATGACGCTGCCTTGAATATAGGCGACTCGCGCATCGCGCGCGCGATGTTCTCCGACCGGGCAGGCGTCTCGGCGGCCAGGTGCTCGCGCACGGCGCGGTCCATGGCCGCGTCGGTGAAGGCGTGCGCCGACCAGGTGAGCGCAGGCAAGAAGCCCCGCGCGTGCTTGTGCTCGCCGCCCGCCCCGCCCTCGAAGACCTCGACGCCGCGGGCGATGCACTCGGCTATGGAGTGGTAGTAGCAGACGTTGAAGTGCAGGAAGGGGTGCTCCTCGAAGGCGCCCCAGTAACGGCCATAGAGGCGCGTCGCGGAGGCCACGTTGAAGGCGCCCGCGATCAGCTTTCCCTCGCGAAACGCGCCCACCAGCTCCAGCGCGTCGGGCATCTGGGCGAAGATCAGCTGGTAGAACTTCTCATTCAGCCACCGGCGCCCCCACATCAGCTTGTCGACGGTGCTGCGGTGCAGGGCGTGCGCCGCGCGCGCCCACTTCGCCGTATCTCGCAGCAACTCTTCCCCACGGACCGTCCGGATCTCGATGCCCTGCTCCGCCGCCGCCGCCATCTCCCGGCGGAGCATGTGCCGGCGCTTGGAATTGAAGCGGCCCAGGAAATCGGCCATCGACCGATACCCCTCGTT
>DASRTX010000401.1:0-2093 GCA_035655715.1 Myxococcales bacterium
GCACGCCCGCCGTGACGGGCCGCGACTACGACCTCACCACCGGGCCCGCAGTCTCCTGGCTGGTCATGAAGAACCTCCAGTTGCAAGCGCTGGTGGGCGTGGCGCAGCCGAAGAAGAGCAACATCACCGCGCCGGTGGGCGTGCTCTCCGCGAGCATCGACTTCTAGCTCGTCTTGCCCACTGCTCGCGTCGCTCGGAGCTTATGTTCGTCCTCGGCCATGTCGGCATCGGCACGCGCATGCTGGCGGGGTTGCGGAAGCGGCTGCCCGTGCGTTGGCTGGTGCTGGGCTGCCTGTTGCCGGATCTGATCGACAAGCCGCTCTTCTACGCATTGCTCTGGGGGGAAGGGCACGCCGACGCGCTGATCTCGGGCTCGCGCAGCGTGGGGCACAGCGGGCTGTTCCTGCTCGTGCTGCTCGCTGCCGCGCTGGCGTCACGGCACCCCGCTGCCTGGGCGGTGGTCGCGGGCGTGGCAACACATCTCGCGCTCGACATCGGCGGCGAGCTGGTCACCGGCGCGGATCCGCAGTCCTCCATCTGGCTGGCCGTCCTCTTTCCCGCGCTGGGCTGGCGATTTCCCCAGGCGCCCTTCTCCAGCATGCTGGAGCACCTGCGCATCTCGGCGCAGAACCTCTACGTGGTAGCGGGAGAGCTGATCGGCGGCGCCATCCTGCTCCACGCCTGGTGGAAGCGGCGTCAGTCCTCGTAGCCGGCGCGGCGCAGGCCCCGGCCCGTCTGCGTCCAACCCGGCTCGACCCGGACGTGCAGCTGGAGGAAGACCTTGGCGCCGAGCAGCCGCTCCATCTCGCGCCGGGCCAGCGTGCCGATCTCCTTGAGCCGCGAGCCGCCCTTGCCGATGACGATGGCCTTCTGGCTGTCGCGCTCCACCAGGACGGTGGCGGTGATGCGCACCAGGCCGCGCGGTCCCACGCTCCGCTCCGACTCGTCGAACTCCTCGACAAGGACCGCCGCGCTGTACGGCACTTCCTGGGAGGTCTGGCGGAGGATCTGCTCGCGGATCAGCTCGCCGCAGAGCTCGCGCTCCTCCACGTCCGTCCACTGCTCCGGCGGGAACATCGGCGGCGCCTCGGGCAGGTGGCTCACCACGGCGTCGAGCAGCCCGGGCACGTTCTCGCCCTTGAGCGCGGAGAGGGGGTACACCTCCGTCCAGGCGTGCAGATCCTTCCAGCGGTCGATCAGCGGCAGGAGCTGCCGCCGGGGCAGCTCGTCGATCTTGTTGATGACGAGGAGCGTGGGCTTCCCCGCAGCCTTCACCTGGTCCAGCGCCCTGCGCGTGGCCGCGTCGATGGCGGGCGGGCCGGCCTCGATGAGGAACAGGGCCACGTCGGCGTCCTGCAAGGTCTGCAGCGCCATCTGGACCATGCGCGCGTTGAGGCCGCCCTTGGCGGTGTGGAGTCCCGGCGTGTCGAGCAGCGCGATCTGCGCGTCGGGACGGGTGACGATGCCAAGGATGCGGCCGCGGGTGGTCTGCGGCTTGGGGCTGACGATGGCCAGCTTCTGGCCCAGCAGGCGGTTGAGCAGCGTGCTCTTGCCCACGTTGGGCCGGCCCACCAGCGCCGCGAACCCTGCGCGGTGGGGCGCTTCCGCCTTCTGCGAGCTCACGGCACCTTTTCGGAGCGGACGATCTCCACGTGCTCGAGCTTCGTCTGCGCGTTTCCGGCCCGACCGATCTGCGGCACCAGGTCCTGCCCCTTCACCACCTCGCCGAAGATGGTGTGGCGGTTGTTCAGGTGCGGCGTGGGCACCTCGGTGATGAAGAACTGCGAGCCGTTGGTGTTGGGGCCGGCGTTGGCCATGGCCAAAAGGCCGGGACGGTCGAACTTGCGATTGCTCTGGAACTCGTCCTCGAACTTGTAGCCGGGGCCGCCCGTGCCGGTGCCCAGCGGGTCGCCGCCCTGGATCATGAAGCCGGGGATGACCCGGTGGAAGATCAGACCGTCGTAGAACTTCTTGCCGTTGTTCGCACCTTCCTGCGTGCCCTCGGCGAGTTCGACGAAGTTGCGGACCGTCTTGGGCGCGTGGTCGGGGAAGAGCTGAATACGCACGTCACCGTGGTTCGTGTGCAGGGTGGC
>DASRTX010000402.1:0-6287 GCA_035655715.1 Myxococcales bacterium
CGCGCCGCCCCCCGCGGAGCCGCCCACCAGCGCCGCGCCCGACAACCAGCAGCCCGTCCCCCAGAAGTAGCCGCGAGGAGCCGACGCGAATGACCGCTTCCAAGACCCACGGCCACGCAGCCCGGCCACTTCGAGCTGGCCTGCGCGCAGCTCTGCGGGCTGGGCCATTACCGCATGCGCGCGGACGTGCTCATCGACACGCCGGAAGACTACGCGAAGTGGGAGGCGGAGAACGCGCCGCCACCACAAGAACCGCCCGCTGCTGCGGCCCCCGACAACCAGCCTGCGCCGGAGAAGAAGTGATGAGCGAGACGACGCACGTCGGCCATGAGCACGGGCACGCGCAGGATCACGGGCACCACGAGCTGCCCTTCTGGCGCAAGTGGATCTTCTCCGTCGACCACAAGGTGATCGGCATCCAGTACGCCGTCACCGCGCTGGTGTTCCTCTTCTTCGGCTTCTGCCTGATGATGATGATGCGCTGGCAGCTGGCCTATCCGGGGCAGCCGATGCCGGTCTTCGGCAAGCTGCTCGGCGAGACGGCGATGCCCGGCGGCGTGATGGCCCCCGAGTTCTACAACCAGCTCGGCGCCATGCACGGCACCATCATGGTCTTCCTCGGGGTCGTTCCGCTGGCCGTGGGCGGCTTCGGCAACTTCGTCACCCCGCTGCAGATCGGGGCGCCCGACATGGCGTTCCCGCGCCTGAACATGGCCAGCTACTGGGTGTTCCTGCCCGGCTGCATTCTCATGATCTCCAGCTTCTTCGCGCCCGGCGGCGCGGCGCAGTCCGGCTGGACCTCCTACCCGCCGCTCTCCGTCATCGCGCCCACCGGCCAGACCATCTGGCTGCTCTCGATGGTGCTGATCATCACCAGCTCGCTGCTCGGCTCGATCAACTTCATCGTCACCATCGTGCAGATGCGCGCCAAGGGTCTCACCTACTGGCGGCTGCCGTTCTTCGTGCATGCGCAGCTGGTGACCGCGTTCCTGCTCCTCCTGGCCTTCCCGCCGCTGGAGGCCGCCTCGGTGCTGCAGCTGATGGATCGGCTGGCCGGCAGCTCGTTCTTCCTGCCCTCGGGCCTCGTGGTCTCGGGCGAGCAGCTCAAGGTGGCCGGAGGCGGCAGCCCGCTGCTCTGGCAGCACCTCTTCTGGTTCCTCGCCCACCCCGAAGTGTACGTGCTCATCCTCCCTGCCATGGGCATGGTGGCCGAGGTCGTCGCCAACAACACGCGCAAGCCGCTCTGGGGCTACCGGCTCTTGGTCTACTCGGTGGTGTTCCTGGGCTTCATGAGCTTCGTGGTCTGGGCGCACCACATGTTCATGACCGGCATGGGCACCACCATGTCGACCTTCTTCCAGACCACCACCATGATCATCTCCATCCCCAGCGTGGTGATCCTCACCTGCTTCATCATGTCGCTCTACGGCGGGAACATCCGCTTCAACACGCCGATGCTCTTCGCCACCGCGTTCATACCCATGTTCGCCATCGGCGGCCTCACCGGCCTGCCGCTGGGCCTGACCGCGAGCGACATCTATTTGCACGACACCTTCTACGTGATCGGCCACTTCCATTACGTCGTCGCGCCCGGCACGCTCTTCGCTTTGTTTGCCGGCATCTACTACTGGTATCCCAAGGCAACGGGCCGGCAGATGAACGAGACTCTGGGCAAGATCCACTTCTGGCTCAGCTTCGTCTGCATCAACTTCATCTTCATGCCCATGTTCTTCCAGGGCATGGCCGGCCTCTCGCGGCGTCTCTACGATCCCACCGTCTACGCGCACGGCCGCGGCGTGCAGGCGCTCAACGTGGTGATCTCCTACGGCGCCTGGGGCCTGGGCCTCGTGCAGCTGGTCTTCATCGTCAACTTCTTCATGAGCCTGAAGAGCGGGGCGCGGGTGGCGGAGAACCCGTGGAACGCCACCACGCTGGAGTGGGCGGCGCCCTCGCCTCCGGGACACGGCAACTTCCTCACCGAGCCGGTGGTCTATCGCGAGCCGTACGAGTACAGCGTGCCCGGCAAGGCCAACGACTACTCGCCGCAGTTCGTGGCGGAGGCGGAGGGCGACGGCTCCGCCGGCGCCCGGGCGTAGCCGCGCAGCGGCGGAGCATAGGAGAAATGATGGCCGAGTCCGCGATTCCCTACATGGTGAAGCCGCACCCGGTGACGGGCATTCCCAACGGGAAGTTCGCCATCTGGCTGTTCCTCGCCAGCGAAGTGATGCTCTTCGGTGCGCTCTTCTCCAGCTACGTGCTGATCCGCACCGGCGCGCCGCACTGGCCCCCTGGCACCGACCAGCTCTCCAGCGAGATCCTCAACGTCCCGCTGGGCACCTTCAATACCGCGGTGCTGATCACCAGCTCCATCACCATGGTGCTGTCCTGGGCCTCCTGCAAGATGGGCAGCCTGCCCAAGTTCAAGCTGTGGATGGCCGCCACCATCGTGCTGGCGCTGGTGTTCCTGGTGGTGAAGTACTTCGAGTACGCGGAGAAGTTCCACCACGACCACCTGCCCGCGCACGACAACTTCTTCGCCATCTACTTCACGCTCACCGGCCTGCACGGCCTGCACATCCTCGGCGGCGTCGTCGTCAACACCTATCTGTTGACCGCCGGGAGCAAGCTGTGGAATTCAGACCCCGAGCATTTCACCAACCGGGTGGAGAACGCCGGCCTCTACTGGCACTTCGTCGACCTGGTGTGGATCTTCCTCTTTCCCAGCCTCTACCTGCTCTGAGGTGCCCATGGCCGAGACGGCCCACACGCATTCCGAGACCCCCGAGGAGTTCAAGAAGCACCTCGGCAAGTACTACGTGGTCTTCGTCGCGCTGCTCTGCCTGACGGCCATCACCGTGGGCGTGAGCTATCTCAAGCTGGACCGGCCGGTGGCCATCACCGTGGCGCTGATCATCGCCAGCGTGAAGGCAGGGCTGGTGGCCTCGGTGTTCATGCACCTGCTCTCGGAGAAGAAGGTGATCTTCGCGGTGCTCCTGCTCACCGCGCTCTTCTTCGCGCTGGTGCTGCTCCTGCCCTCGCTCACGGTCTTCGAGCATCACCACGGAATGCCGGGGACGTAGCCGTGTCGCTGAAGGCCTTCCACGTCTTCTTCGTCGTCGTCTCGGTGCTCTGCGCCTTGGGTTTCGCGGCGTGGTCGGTGAGCGATTGGCTGCGCACCGGCCGCCCGGGCACGCTGGCGTTGGGTATCCTGGGATTCGCCGCGGCAGCTGCGCTGGTCTGGTACGGCCTGTGGTTCCTGCGCAAGCTGAAGAACGTGAGTTACCTGTGACCGCCTTCCTCCTCCTCGCCTGCCCGATGTGCTTCGGCGCCGCCGACTCGGAGCAGGTGCACGCCGCCAGGGTCGGCGTGCTGGTCATGCTCGGCTTCATCGTCCCGCTGCTGGTCGCCATCGCGCTGATCGCGAGGACCTGGGCGAAGCGCGCCAAGGCGCTGCAAACCGATCTGAAGGCTTAGTTGTTTTCCGCCGTGACCAGCTTGGTGAGGAAGGCCTGCTGCGTGCCGGTGACGCGCAAGCCGGCTTCGCGGACGCGGGTGGCGAGATCGTCCTCTACGTAGCTCTCGTAGAAGGGCTCGTGGAAGCGGTTGGGAAAGGCGAGGATCTCGCGCTCCAGCTCGGGCGCATCGCGCAGCTGGATGCTGTCGGCCACCACCAGGAGCCCGCCCGGCTTGAGCACGCGGGACATCTGCGCGAGCACCCGCGCGCGCACCTCCGGCGGCAGCTCGTGGAACAGGAAGACGCTGGTCACCACGTCGAACGAGGCGTCGAGGAAGGGCAGCTTCTCCGCGTTGTCGCAGACCAGCGAGAAGTCCATGTCGCGCGGCAGCACCTCCCGCGCCCGGGCGATGTAGTGCGGGGACAGGTCCAGCCCGAAGAACCTGGCCTCGGTGGGAAGCGCCGCGCCCAACATGCGCAGGAAGTGGCCGGTGCCGCAGGCCACGTCGAGGATACGCACGGGATGGGCCGCGCAGGCGTCGTGGGCGTGGGCAAAGCGGACCACCGGCGGGATCAGCCTGCGCCGCATGGCATCGGCGGTGCCGCCGAAGAGCAGCTCCACCTGGAGGTCGTAGAGCTGGGCGCTGGTGTGGCCGAGGTATCCCTCGCTCTGGAAATGGAAGTTGCGCGCGTAGTAGCGGGGATAGCGGCCGCTGCCGGCGTCCTCCGGCAGCTCGCGGAAATCCCCTCGCTCGATGCGCGCCCGCGTGCGCGGCAGGTCGGCGAGCAGCCGCGGCAGGGCCTGCGCGTACTCGCGCCAGGGGAGCCCTTCGATGAGCTCGCGCGGGTAGAAGCCGGCCTCCGCGTCGCGAAAGTCGGCGTCGAAGAGCTCCTCCAGCCGGCGCCGCAGCGCGCGGGCTGCCTCGGGAGCAGAGAAGTCGTGCCACCGCAGCAAGGCGCGCGAATACGCGAGGTACGCCATCCGCAGCGCGGCAGTGCGCGCCACCCGGGAGCGGACGTACATCCGGCGCACCACCTCGCGCCGCAATCCGGAAGCCTGCATGCCGAAGATCCTTGCCCGCGGACGCCCGGCGCGCAACTCTGATGCGCAAGACATGGTGCCGCTGCCCAAAATCGGGCCGGGAAGCGAGTTCGCGCCGCTCCAGGTGGGGCCGGGCGAGCGCGTCTTCGTGCTCACCGGCGCGGGGATCTCCGCGGAAAGCGGGGTCGCCACCTTCCGGGACGCGAACGGCCTCTGGGAACAGCACCGGATCGAGGACGTGGCCACGCCCGAGGGGTTCGCGCGCGATCCCCGGCTGGTCTGGCGCTTCTACTCAGAGCGCCGCAGGCAGGCCGCCGCGGTGCACCCGAACGCCGCGCACCTTGCGCTGGCCACCCTCCAGCAAAGGATCGGCGACCGCCTCTTCCTCTGCACGCAGAACGTCGATCCGCTGCACGAGCGCGCCGGCTCCACGGGCGTCTTGCACATGCACGGCGAGCTGCTCAAGACCCGCTGCTCGGACTGCGAGCGCGAGCCCTTCGACGACGCGACGGCCTGGCTCGACGCGGTGCCCGACTGCGATCGCTGCGGCGGCCAGCTTCGCCCGCACGTGGTCTGGTTCGGCGAGGTGCCGCTCGGCCTCGAGCGCATCTACACCGAGCTGTGCGAATGCGACCTGTTCGTCACGGTGGGCAGCTCGGGCGCGGTCCACCCCGCGGCCGGCTTCGTCTCGCACCTGCGCCACGTGCCCAACTCGCGCGGCCGCTTCGCCCGCTGCGTCTACGTGGGGCTCGAGCGGCCGGAGAACACGCATTCCTTCGACGAGTGCCGGCTGGGGAAGGCCGGCGCGCTCCTCCCCTCGCTGTTCCAGCCCTGATGCGCGCGCTCCTCGAGCTCTACGAGCAGGTGGTGGCGGCGCTGGATGCCCGCGCCCTTGCTCGCGCCGGCGCGTCGCGCGCTCCCACGCCCGGACCGGGAGGGCGGCTGGTCGTTCTAGGCGTGGGCAAGGTAGCGGCGGAGCTCTACGAGGGGGCCCGCGGTAGCGAGAGCGAGGCAGTGCTGGTGGTGCCGCCCGACGCTCCCGCGCCGCCGGGCGCGCGCATCCTGCGCGGAAACCATCCGCTGCCCGACGCCGGCTCGCTGCAGGCTGGAGAGGCGCTGCTGGCGGCGGCGCGCTCCCTGGGCCCAGCCGACGCGGCGTTGTTGCTCATCTCGGGCGGCGGCTCGGCCCTGGCCGAGGCTCCTCATCCGGATCTGTCGCTGCCCGACGTGCGCGCGGTCAACCAGGCCCTGCTGGCATCCGGCCTGCCCATCGAGGAGATGAACTGCGTGCGCGCGCACCTCTCGCGGCTGAAGGGAGGCGGTCTGGCGCGCGCGCTGTATGCGGCGGGAGTCCGGCGGGCGCGAGCGCTCGTGGCGGTCGACGTGCCTGTGGGCGGCGTCGCGGCAGTCTCGAGCGGGCCCGCCAGCGCCGACCCGACCACCTGCGAGGACGCGCTCGACCTGGTGCGCAAGTACCGCTTGCCGGCTGCCGCGGGACGGGTACGCGAGACGCTCAAGGCCGGCGAGCCCGCGGACTTCGTCGAGCACGAGCCGCTCTGCGACCTGCGCTCTCCCGCCCTGGAGGCGGGGCGGCGCGCTCCTGCGCGCATCCTGGAAGCGCCGGTCCGCGGCACGGTGGAGGTGTTCGCCGCGCGGCTGGCGCGCGAGCGCGGGTTCCTCTGCGCCAGCGGCGAGCTGGAGGTGCGCGTGCCCGAAGGAGCGCCGCCCGGAGGCCGCGACCAGCACCTGGCCCTCTTGATGGCGCGCGAGCTTCGCGGCGAGGCGGGCGCG
>DASRTX010000403.1:0-7799 GCA_035655715.1 Myxococcales bacterium
CCGTCGACGGCTCTTCCCAACCCCCAAGCGCCGTGCCATCGTCCCGGGCGGTGCTGCGGCGCGAGCCCTACCGGCTGCTTTTTCCCCTCGGCGCGCTGCTCGCCTGGGCCGGCGTGCTGCCCTGGCTCTTCTTCGCCTTGCGCCTCCGCGGCGTCTACGAGCCGGTCAACGACCTGCTCGCGTACCGCTCCTTCCTCCATCCGCTGGCGGAGCTGGACGGCTTTTTGGGCTGCTTCGCGGTGGGCGTGCTCTTCACGGCGCTGCGGCCCGCTCCTGCCGCCTGGCAGGTGGCGGTGGCGGCGCTGGCGCCGGTGGCCAGCGCGGCCTGCGCCGCAGTGGGACATTGGGAGCTGGGCCAGGCCGCGTGGCTGCTGCTGCTGGCAGTCTGCGTCGAGTTCACCTGGCGACGCCTGCAGCGCCCGCTCTCCAACGCGCTGCTCTGGATTCCGCTCGCCTTCGCCATGGGCGCGGGCGGCGCCATCCTCGCCGAGGTGGCGGCGCAGCTGGGCGACCAGTGGTTCTGGGTGCACGAGACGGGGCGCGATCTGGTGATGCAGGGACTCTTCACCGGCCTCGCCGTTGGCGCGGCGCGGGCCCTGCGCGGCGACGATCGCGTCCACCCTGCCCTGCATCTCGTCGCGGGCGCCCTCTTCGTCGCCAGCTTCTGGGTGGGGAGGCGCTTCGGGCAGCACCTGGGGTTCGCGCTGCGGGCCGCCATCACCATCTGGCTGGCGCAGCCGCTGCGGCCGCGGTGGGAGTTCGGGCCGCGCAACCGGCGGCGGTCCTTCGCCCATGTGGCGCTCTGCATGCTGGCCGCCGGCAACGCCTGGGTCGCGGTGGCCCCGCAGATCCGCCGCGCCGGCCTGCACGTGATCTTCCTCGGCTGCTTCACCGCGCTCTTGCTGGCGACGCTCTTTCCGCCCGCCGGCGAGAAGGCGGCGTTCCCGCTGCGCAAGCTGGCCTGGGCCGGGGGCCTGGTGGCGCTGGCCATGGTGGGCCGCGTGATGGTGGAGCTGGATCCCACCTGGTTCCACCTCTGGATGGGCGTCTCCGCGGCCGCGTTCCTGGCGGCCACCGTGGCCTGCGTGCGCGTGCCGGTGACGCTCAGCCGCGAGGGCTCGCGCGACTTCGTCAGCAGCTAGTCCGTGTATCGCCTCGAGAGCAGCATCACGATGCCGTCCTTGGCGCAGTTCTCGCAGTAGCCGTAGCGCTCCAGCGCCTTCAGGGTCTGCTGCACCTGCGACTGCTCCTTGGCCGAGAGCTGCGCGCGCTCGTCGCCCAGGTAGCGCAGCACCTTCTCCGCGTTCTTGCGCAGCGTGCGCTTGCGCTCGTCGAAGAAGTGGTCGCGCAGGCGGCGGAAGAGGTCAGGAAAGATCTGCGAGTAGTCGATCTCGCCCTCGGGGTGCTCCAGCCGGTGCGCGCCGACGGCGGAGATCAGGCCGCGCCGGAACTCGCGGCGGTCCTCGGCGCCGGCCATGATGATGGACTCGGTCTGCGCCATCATCTCCTCGTCGGCCCGCTCCATCTCCCCGGTGTGCGGATTGCGCAGCCGCTCGCCGCGCGTCCAGGCCAGCACGTGCAGCGCGTAGCGCTCGAACATGGTGCGGTACTGCTTCTCCGAGATGAGGCCCATGGCCTCGCGCACTTCCTCGTCGAGCACGTCCAGGTACTCGCCCTCGGCGATCCGTACGAACTCCTCGTGGTCGTGATAGCCGTCCACCACCTCTTGCTGCAGGAACTCGTAGACCGACTTGTCGCGGGTCAGCGCCTCCAGCTCCTCCAGCACCGCCTGCGGCGTGAGGCACTTCCAGGCGGGGTTCTGCGCTGCATTGCCGATGGCGGTCTTCAGCTCGCGCGCGCTGGCGCCGGTGCGGCCCTCGTAGTTGGGGTAGCTCTCCGACTCCTTCCAGAAGTCTTGAAGATGCTTCTTCAGCTCGCGCGCCTGCTGCGACGAGAGGCGGTCCGGGGCGCGGCCCTCGTCGTACAGGCGCGCCTTTTCCAGCGGCGTCAGGTGATCGGCCAGCTTGCGCAAGTCGCCCTTGTAGCGGTCGCCCACCGGCTTCTTCAGCCGCGTCAGCACCGCCCAGAGCGCCGCGACCCAGGTGGCGTGCGGCGCCACGTGCTTGCCCACGCTGTCCTTGAGGCGGAAGGAGTAGACGCGCTCCTCTTCCTGCACGCGGCGCAGGTAGGGCACCCGCACCAGCTCGATGCGGCCCTTGAAGCTGGCGAAGTCGCCCATCTCCTTGAAGGCCGAGAGGTGCTTCTCGTTGCTGGACGAGATCAGCAGCGAGTCGAGATGGAGGAGGAAGTGGTTCATGCGGGCGATGCCCGTCTCCACCGTGCCGAGCAGGTACTTGTAGTGCTCGAGCGGGCGCTTGAGCAGGTCGGAGAACTCGATCACGCCGCGGTTGCCCGACACCAGCGGCCCGAACGGCTCGTAGAGGGAGAGGTTCTGCAGCGCGCCGGGCAGGTTTCCGTGGCTGCGGTCGGAGGTGACCTGCCGGTAGTCGGCGTCCACCGACATCTGCGGCTCCACCGTGACCGCGCCGATCATGTACCGGCGCGAGAGGTAGAAGCGCTCCACCTGCACGTGGCGCAGCACCTTGAGGACGTCGCCGTTGTAGCTCTGCAAGAGCGCCGCGTAGATCTGCCTGCACTTGTGGCAGAGCTCTCCCTCCAGCACGCCGGCTGCGAGCTGGAAGGCGTCGTCGGGCTTGCAGCGATCCGCCAGCAAGCGCTGTCGCTCGCCGCGGGGGACGAGGAAGAGCGGGTGGTCCTTCATCTCGCAGCTGAGGCGCGCGTCGATCTGCTCGCCTTCGAGATGGGCGTACGACTCCACCGCGTGGCCTCCGGCCAGCTTCTCGCCGAAGCCGATGGACCCCTTCACCAGGCGATCGTTGGGGAAGATCCAGTTCAACCGGTAGAGCGCACCCTCCTCCTTGCGGGAGTAGTCCTCCAGCGCGCGCTGCAGCGCCCCCACGATGGACGACTTGGCCGAACCGTTGGGCCCGTGCAGCAGGATCAGCTTGTGGACGCGGCCGGCGCGGACGAACGAGTGGAGGATCCGGTAGATGGCATTCTGGACGTCTTCCTGTCCCACCACCGGCGCCCCGCCCTCACCCTCCTGCACCGCCGCCGATTGGTCGAACGGCCGGTCGAAGAGCTTGAACCGGCGCACGCTGCCCCACGGCTTGTGCAGCGTCTCCGTCCCGTAGAAGTCGAAGCAGTCGCGGATGTACTGGGCGGCGTCGCGCGCGTGGACGCGAGGCGCCTCGAAGAACGCCTCCATGTACTCCTGGAAGGCGAGGATGGTCTTGTTTTCCAGGAAGGAGCGGCGGACCTGGTCGCCCACCGACTTCAGATAGCGGAGTGAATCCACCATGGTAGTCTACCACTCCGTGAGCAAGATCATCGGAATCGACCTGGGCACCACCAACTCCTGCGCGGCCATCGTGGAGACCGGCCAACAGGTCAAGCTGATTCCGTACAAGGGCGGAGAGTTCATCATTCCCTCGATCTTCGCCATCGACGACAAGGGCAACGAGCTGATCGGGCACGAGGCCAAGCGGCAATGGCAGCTCAACCCGCGCAACACCGTCTACGCGGCCAAGCGGCTCGTCGGGCGCTCCTACAGCAGCGACGTGGTCGATCTGATGAAGAAGACCGTCGCCTACGAGCTCAAGGCCGGCGAGCGCAACGACGTGGTGCTCGACGTCGGCCACAAGAATTTCCGCCTCGCCGAGATCAGCGCGAAGATCCTCAACAAGATACGCGTGGTGGCGCAGGACTACCTGGGCGAGAAGGTGTCGCGCGCGGTGGTGACGGTGCCGGCCTACTTCACCGATCGGCAGCGGCAGGCGGTGAAGGACGCGGGCAAGCTGATCCAGCTGGAGGTGGTGCGGATCATCAACGAGCCCACCGCCGCGGCGCTGGCCTACGGCATCGGCAAGAACCTGCACGAGACGGTGGTGATCTACGACCTGGGCGGGGGCACGTTCGACGTGTCCATCATCGAGATCCGCGACCGCGTCTTCGAGGTGAAGGCGACCGGCGGCGACATCTTCCTCGGCGGCCTCGACTTCGACCAGGCGATGATCCAGTACGTGATCGAGGACTTCAAGAAGCAGCACGGCATCGATCTCACCACCGACCCGGTGGCGATGCAGCGGATCAAGGACCTGGCCGAGCGGGTGAAGATCGATCTCTCCTCGCGCGAGCAGGCGCCGTTCTCGGTGCCCTTCGTCACCATGACCGCGCAGGGGCAGCCGCTCAACATCGACTTCCCGTTCACCCGCAAGATGCTGCAGGACCTGACCAAGGATCTGGTCGATCGCACCATCGAGATCCTGGCGCGGGTGATGGAGGACGCGGGGCTCGATCCCAAGAAGGTGGACGAGCTCTTGCTGGTGGGCGGGCAAACGCGCATGCCGGCGGTGCAGAAGCGGCTCACTGACATCTTCGGGAAGAATCCCTCCAAGGGAGTGCACCCCGACGAGGCGGTCGCCATCGGCGCCGCGCTCTACGCCAATTCACTCGAGGACAACTCCAACCTCCGGCTGCAGCTGCTCGACGTCATCCCCATGGCCATCGGGCTGGAGAAGGCGGGCGGCGCGTTCCACATGGTCTTTCCCCGCAACGCGGCCATCCCCAACGCCAAGGCGGTGGAGGCCACCACCTCGTACGACAACCAGACCGAGGTCGCCATGCGCATCTTCCAGGGCGACAACGAGCATGTCTCGCACAACGAGCTGCTCGGCGACTTCCTCTTCAGCGGGCTGAAGCCGGGGCCGGCCGGCAAGGCGCGGCTGGAGATCACCTTCGACGTGAACATCGAGGGCATCCTCACCATGTCGGCCAGGGACCTGGACACCGGCAAGCAGATGAAGACCACGGTGCGGGTCACGCAGCACTGATCGCGTGGACGCGGCCGCGGTACATGCAGCCGCGACCGTCGCCGACCTCCACGCGCACCCCTCGCTCAACGCCTACTACCTGCGACGCGATCTGGGGCGCCAGCATCGCGGACCGGTGCGCTGGAACCCGCTGCGCCAGCAGCTCGACCTGCCCCGGGCGCGGGCGGGCGGGCTCAAGGTGCTCACCAACTGCGTCTACGCGCCGTCGGTGCTGCCAGTGCGGCCGTTCCGGGCGGCGCTGGGCGGATTCGCGGCGCTGGAGCGGCTCTGTGAGCGGCATCCGGAACTGGCGCAGGTGGCGCGGCGGAGAGGGGATGTCGGGCCCATCGTGCAGGCTGGCAAG
Organism: Myxococcales bacterium; assembly: GCA_035655715.1. Classification (GTDB taxonomy): domain Bacteria; phylum Myxococcota; class Myxococcia; order Myxococcales; family 40CM-4-68-19; genus 40CM-4-68-19. The sequence goes on from DASRTX010000403.1 coordinate 5,257, forward strand.
CTGGCGGTGATCCATGCCGCGGAAGGCGGACATCACGTCGAAGGGTCGCTGGAGAAGCTGGCGGAGCTGGCGGAGCGTGGGCTCCGTTACCTGACGCTCACCCACTTCGTCCACAACGGCATCGCGCAACCGGCGCGGCTGCCGGGCCGGCTCTTCTTCTCGCTGCTGCGCGGCGCGTCGGGACTGACGCAGTTCGGCCGCGCGCTGGTGCGCCGCTGCGAGGAGCTGGGCGTGCTGGTCGACGTGACGCATTGCTCGGACCGCTCGCTGGCGGACGTGCTTTCAGTGGCCACCCGGCCGCTCCTCGCCACCCACACCGGCTTCCGCCGCTTCGCGCCGCTGGAGCGCAACCTCTCCGACGAGCAGGCGCGAGAGATTGCCCGTACAGGCGGACTGATCGGCGTGATCACCTGGAACGACCTCCTGGGCGGCGATTCGGTCGAGGCCATGGCGGACTCGGTCGCGCACGGAGCGTCGGTGGCCGGAGCCGCGCACGTGGGCATCGGCACCGACTTCGACGGCTGGGTCTTCAGCGCCAAAGGCATCCGGGACGCCACCCAATACCCGGCGCTGACCGAGGCGTTGGTGCGGCGGGGGTTCAGCGAGAGCGAGCTGCGGGGCATCCTCGGCGGCAACTACCTGCGCGTCCTGGGCGAGGCATGAAGCGCGCCTGCTAGGATGTGGCGATGGCCCTCGCTCTCGCGCTTCTGCTCGCAGCCTCTCACCGGCTGGATCCCTCTCCCACCACCGTCGCCTGGGGTTACTACGACGCCAAGGCGAAGCCCGTGCTGCGGGTGAAGTCGGGCGACACGCTGGTGGTGCGCACGCTGTTGACCTCGAGCCCCGAGCGGCTGGAAGGAGCGGGCGTCGCTCCCGATCAGGTGGAGCCCGCCCTGCGCGAGATCTACAAGTCGGTCACCGACAAGGGGCCCGGCGGGCACATCCTCACCGGCCCCATCTTCGTCGAGGGAGCCGAGCCGGGGGACGCGCTGGAAGTGCGGATCGGGAAGATCGAGCTGGCCATCCCCTACGCCTACAACGGCTTCGGCCCGAAGCGCGGGTTCCTGCCGGAGGACTTCGACTACCGCAAGATGCGCATCATCCCGCTGGACGCGCGCGCCGGGGTGGCGCGCTTCGCGCCGGGCATCGAAGTGCCGCTGCGCCCCTTCTTCGGCAGCATCGGCGTGGCCCCGCCGCCGGCGATGGGGCGCGTAGACAGCGCGCCGCCCGCCGTGCACGGCGGCAACCTCGACAACAAGGAGCTGGTGGCGGGTACCACGCTCTACCTCCCGGTGCACGCGCCCGGCGCACTTTTGGAGATCGGCGACGGCCACGCTGCACAGGGCAACGGCGAGGTGGACATCACCGCCATCGAGACCTCGCTGGTGGGCACCTTCGAGGTGGTGGTGCGCAAGGACCTCCGGCTCAAGTGGCCGCGCGCGGAGACGCCTTCGCACTACATCGCCATGGGCATGGACAAGGACCTGGTGGTGGCGACCAAGATGGCGGTCCGGCAGGCCATCGACTTCCTGGTCGAGACGCGCGGGCTCTCGAAGGAGGACGCCTACATGCTGGTGAGCGTCTCCTCCGACGTCGACATCACCCAGCTGGTCGACGGGAACGTCGGCGCGCACGTGATGATCCCGAAATCGATCTTCGTGAAGCGCTAGGCTTCCTGCGCTCCTACGGGTGGGACCGCCGGGCGCGGCGCGGGCCGGCGCACGATGCCCAGCATGATGCCGCCCATCAGCAGATTGGGCAGGAGCTGCACGGCGTGCAGGCCGATGGCGAATGCCGCCGCGTGTTCGGTGGGCCCGCCGAACGCCACCAGCGCGGTGCCCGCGCCCAGCTCGAAGTTGCCCAGCGACGCCGGCGGCGAGGGAATGATCAAGGCCAGGTTCACGCCGAAGATCACCGCCATGGCGTGGGGCAGGTCGTGCGGCAGGTGGAAAGCCGCCAGCGTGAGCAGCGTGACGGCGATCTCACAGAGCCAGGACAACGCCGAGAAGCCGGCTGCCTGCGCCACGGCGCTCGGGTTGCGCGCGGCCATCAGCCCCGAACGCGCCCTGGCCACGACGGAGGCCACGCGCCCGTTGGGGATCGACTCCGGGTGACGCGAAAGGCGCAGCAGCACGAAGACCAGTCCGAGCGCGCCCGCCATGCCCACCCAGACGGCCGCCGCCATCCAGCGGGGCACCGGCAACAGCGCCGGCAGGAGCGCCGCGAAGGCGAACATCACCACGCCGTTGACGCTGTGATCGAGCGCCACCGTCCCCAGGGCGGTGGCCCGGCCGATTCCGGTGGCGCGCGCGAGCAACTCCGTGCGCACGGCCTCGCCCGCGCGCATGGGCAGGAGCGCGCTGGCGGCCTGACCCACGTACATCGCCGCCACGGGGGTGAAGCGGCTCACCTTCCGGACCGCGCGCACCAGCGACGACCAGCGCAGGCCTTGCATCAGCACGCAGGGCACCCCGATGGCCGTCGCAGCCACCGCCAGCCCCAGGTCCACGCCTTCGAACGAGTGGATCACCTGGTCCCAGTCG
>DASRTX010000404.1:0-2184 GCA_035655715.1 Myxococcales bacterium
CCGCCCGTCGCCGGCCAAGCCGGCTCCTCCTCCAATGCTCGGCGCTTTCGCGCTCCGCCCGTCGCCGGCCAAGCCGGCTCCTCCTCATCGCCGTCCTCGTGGCCGGCTGTGGCGACACCACGCTGCTCGACCCGATGGAGCGGCAGCCCAAGTTCCGCCCCTTCGCCTCCAACTCCCAGTACGAGGACGGCCGGGCCATGCGGCAGCCGCCGGCCGGAACCGTGCCGCGCGAGCGGCAGACGATGCGGCCCGAGATCACGCAGGGCCGCGACCGCACCGGCATGGTGGTGAGCGCCATTCCCATCCAGCTGACACGCCAGGTGCTCGAGCAGGGGCGAACCAGGTTCGAGATCCACTGCGCCGTCTGCCACGGCCTTGCCGGCGACGGCGTCAGCCCGGTGGCCACGCAGATGTCGCTGCGGCCTCCGCCAAACCTGCACCGCCTGCGCAACCCCAGTCCCGGGCACCTCTTCCAGGTGGTGAGCGAGGGCTTCGGGCTGATGGCGTCCTACGCTGCGGAGCTCGCGCCGGAAGAGCGCTGGGCGGTGGTGGCGTATGTCGAGGCGCTGCGCCGTAGCCAGAACGCCACGCTGGGGGAGGCGCCGGCGGACATCCAGGAGAAGCTGCGCGCGGAGGCAGCGCAATGAGCCAGGCGACGCACCTGCCCGACACCGACATCCCCCGCTACACCGGGGCGCGGGCGCTGCTGGTGGGGAGCGCCGTGGCGGGGGCCGCCGGGCTCGCTCTCACCTTCGTGGGAGCGATCTTCTCGCCGCGCCCGGCGATGCTCGCCTACCTGATCGCGTTCGTGTACTGGCTCGGGCTGGCGGTGGGCGCGATCACGCTGGTGATGGCCAACCACGCCGCGGGCGCGCGCTGGAACATCAGCGTCCGGCGCTTCGGGGAGACGGCGGGCGCCATCATCCCGCTCTTCATCCTGCTCTTCATCCCGCTCCTCCTCACGGCCAGGCACCTCTGGTTCTGGGTGGACCCGCACGACCTGCCCAAGGAAGTGATGGAGAAGCTGCACGAGAAGCGCGGCTACCTGAACTTCCCCTTCTTCGCGGTGCGCGGGTTCGTATACCTCGCGGCCCTCTCCTCCATCGCCGTGCGCCTGCGCTCGCTCTCCATCCGGCAGGACGAGAGCGGCGACGCCACCTTCACCGCGCGCATGCGCAGCATGTCGCCGGTCTCGCTGCTCGCCTACGCGCTGCTCTTCACCTTCGCCTCCTTCGACTGGCTGATGTCGCTGCAGCCCACCTGGTACTCCACCATCTTCGGGCTGTACGTCTACGCCGGCGCGTTCGTCGCCTCGGTGGGCATGCTCTGCCTGGTGATCACCGGCGTCCGCAGCAGCGCGCACCCGCTCGGCGCCGCCATCACCGTCGACCACCAGCACAACGCCGGCAAGCTGCTGCTCGCGTTCACCGCCTTCTGGGCATACATGGCCTTCTCCCAGTACATGCTGATCTGGGCCGGCAACCTGCCCGAAGAGCTGATCTGGATCGACCGGCGCAGCCACGGCGTCTGGCGCCCGGTGGGCATCCTCATCCTTCTGGGCCACTTCCTGCTGCCCTTCTTCCTGCTCCTCTCCCGCGATCTCAAGCGCAGCCGCCGCGGCCTCGCGGCGGTGGCGACGTGGATCCTCGCCATCCACTATGTCGACCTCTATTGGGTCGTGATGCCGGCCGCCGACATCGATCGGCTGGGCCTGCACTGGACCCACTTCACCGCCTTCGTCGGCATCGGCGGCGTGTCCCTGGCCAGCGCGCTCTGGCTCTTCCGCGCCGCGCGCCCGCTACCGGTGGGCGATCCCTTCCTCGAAGACGCGCTGAGGTACGTGCAGCCATGAGCCACGAGCCCTCCCACGCAACCGAGCACATGGCGCCTCCCCCTTTGCAGGCGGAAGAGGCGATCAGCTGGTTCAGGGTGATCGGCACCGGCGCCGGCGCGCTGATCGTCTTCGCCATCGCCACCTGGGTGGCCTTCGGCTTCATGCGCGCGCGGGAGAAGGTGTTGCAGCCGCTGGGGCCCGATCCGGTGCCCGTACAGCTGGCGGCAAGGCCCCAGGTCGAGATCAACATCGTGGAGCAGGTTCCCTTCGACGTCACCCGGGTGGCGCAGGCCTACCGCAAGGAGCGCATGGAGCGGCTTTCCAGCTGGGGCTGGATGGACCGCAAGGCC
>DASRTX010000405.1:0-10361 GCA_035655715.1 Myxococcales bacterium
GCAGGTGCTGGGGGTTGGGGAACACCGCCTTGAGCCGCAGCGTGGCGGTGGCGGCGTTGATCTGGTTGTCCACCAGGGCCAGATTTCCGCTGGCCAGCTTCTGCGTTCCGTCGCGGCTCCAGGCCTCCACCGCGAGTTGCCCGCGCGAGAGCTCCTCCATGACGTGGGGCAGCTCGTCCTGGGGCAGGCTGAAGATCACCGCGATGGGGTCGAGCTGGGTGATCAGCACCAGCCCGTTCACATCCGAGGCGTGCACCAGGTTCCCCGAATCCACCAGGCGCAGGCCGGTGACGCCGTCGATCGGCGAGCGGATGCTGGCGTAGTCGAGGTTGAGCCTGGCCGCGTCGATCTGCGCCTGGTCCACCTCCACCGCGCCGGCGAGCTGGCCGACCAGCGCGGCCTGATCGTCGGCCTGCTGCGCCGCGATCAGCTTCTTCTGCGCCAGCGTCTTGAACCTTTCCAGGTTGACCTTGGCCGCGGCCATCTGCGCCCGATCGCGGGCCAGCGCGCCCTGCGCCTGCTTGAGCTGGTTCTGGAAGGGCCGCGGATCGATGCGCGCCAGCAGCTCTCCCTTGCGCACTTGCTGGCCTTCCTTGAACAGCACCTGGTCCAGCCGGCCGTCCACCTGCGAGCGCACGGTCACGGTGCGGAAGGCGGTCACGTTGCCCAGCCCGTCGAGGTAGATGGGCACGTCGCGCTTCTGCACCGGGGTGGCCACCACCGGGATGGCCCGGTTCGCCGCCTGGGCCTGCTGGCGCTGCGCTCCCTCCTTCTTCTGCGAGGTGCTCCGGTGGACGAGGAACGCCACCGCCGCCACCGCCAGGACGCCGGCGATCAAGAGGATGACCCTGCGATCCCGCATTCGCTTTCTCCTACCTGCGTCCCACCGCGCGCAGCAGCTGTGCGCGCGCCGTGGCGAGCCGATCGTCCGCCTGCACGGCCTGCGCCGCGGCCTGGGTGAGCGCCACCTGCGCGTCCCCCAGCTCGATGGCGCTGCCCACCCCCACTTCGTATCTCTGCTCGGCGAGTTGCAGCCGCACCCTGGCGTTGGTGAGCGCCTCCTGCGTGGCAGAGATGGTGGCCTTGGCCGCGCGCACGGCGAGCCGCGCCGAGTCGATGTCGCTGCGGATCTGCTGCCGCTGCAGATCGAGCTGCGCCAGCGCGTTCGCCACGTTCGCCTCTGCCTCCTGCACTTCCGCGTTGGTCAGGCCGCCCTGGAAGATCTGCCAGCTCAGCGTCAGGCCGAAGCTCGCGTTCCAGCCCAGCCGGTACAGGGACTCGCCAGCCTGGGTGAACCCGGCGTTGGCGCTCAGGGACGGGCCGTACTGGCCGCGCAGCGCGGTGGCGGTGAGCTGGCTCGCGCGAACCTGTTGTTCCAGCGCCGCCACCTCCGGTCGTCCCTTGCTGGCCTCCTCGAAGAGCCGATCGCCGGTGGGATCGTCCTCGTCCAGGAGCGGCAAGAGCGACTCGTCGCCGACGTCGTAGTTGGTGGGGCCGAGAATGCCCATGGCCGCGTTCAGCGTCACCTTGGACTGCTCGTAGGCGTTCTGCGTGTTGATCAGCTGCACCCGGGCGTTGGCAGTGTCGGTGCGCGCCTGCACCAGGTCGATCTCCGGGTGCGTCCCGGCCTGGACGAAGCCTTCGGTCTGGTCGAGGTGACGCTGCTGGTTGGCCAGCGTCTCCTCCGCCACCCCGACCAGCGCCTTGTTGGCGCGGGCGTCGAAATAGGCCGCACGCACGTTGAAGTCTACCTGGAGTGCGGTGGCCTGCTCGCTGTCGCGGGCCGCTTCCGCCTGCGCCCGGGCGGCCCGGTACCGGTTGGGGGTGGCGCCGAAGTCGAAGAGCAGCATCGAAGCGCTGATGTTGTCGGAGAGCGAGGGCAGCGTGCTGAAGCTGCTGCCGCCCTGACCCGGGGTGATCGGCGCGCCGGGCTTGGAGATGCTGTTGTCCGTGGTCCGCTGGTAGCTGGCGATGGCCGATACTTGTGGAAGCATGGGCGCCCGCGCCTGCGACTGGCGCGCCGCGGCGGCCTCGTAGGCGGCCTGCGCCTGACGGAGCTGCGGCTGCCGCTCGCGCGCCGACTGCAGCGCCTGGTCGAGGGTGACGACGCGCGCGGCCGCCAGCAGCGCGGTGAGGGCCGCGATCACAGGCCGCCCGCCCGCGCGTCCTGTGCGCGCTCCACCTGCTCGCCGAAGTTGTCGACGTTCACCACCACGCGGCGGAGGGCGGCGCACAAGGCCGCCTGTTCACGCCGTGACATCCCGCGCACGATGGCGCCGCGCAAAGAGGCCGCGATGGGTTGGATGCGCTCCGCCAGGCGGGCGCCGGCAGGGGTGAGCAGGACGCGCACTGCGCGCCGGTCGCGAAGGTCGGCGTCGGCCCGCAAGAGGCCGCGGCGGGCCAGGCCTCCGGCGATGCGGGAGGCGGTGGGCGGATCCATCCGCTGGCGCCGCGCGATCTCGCCCAGGGATGCCCCGGGCAGCTCGCGGGCGGCATTGAGGAACCAGAACTGCTGGGCGGTGAGCCGCATCGAGCGCGCGCGGCGCTGCACCGCCATCTTGATGCTGCGGCGGGCGGCCCCGATCAGCAAACCTACGTATTCTTGCTCCGGCAACATTTGTCGCGGCAATTAATTGCGGGGCGGCCACGCCGTCAACCGCAAAGCCGCTGGCGAAACAATCCGTCACAGAGTTGGTTGGTGCTACAACAAATCGCATGTCGGAGGAGCACGTGCCGCTCTGGGAGCGAGCCAGCCAGCCGCTGCGGCGGCAGGCGGCGCGCTTTCCGTTCGAGCGCGCGCTGGTGATGGCGGTGGCGGCGGTGGTGGGCCTCTACGGGGGGATCGCGGCGGGCCTCTTTGCCACCGCCATCCGTTCGGTGCAGCTGATCCTCTTCCGCGGGCCGGAGGTGGCCGACGCGCTCTTCGGCGTCATGCACGTGGAGTGGTTGCATCTGCTGGCCGAACGTCTGGCTGCTGCGCATTGGCACCTGGAGTTCGCCGCCACCGCCGCCCTGGTGCTCGTGGCAGCGGCCGCGCTCGACGCGCTGGGCGGCAAGCGGCTGCCCGTCTTCGAGGTGCAGCGCATCCGCTCGGTGGCGCTGGCCGCGGCGCTCGGCCTCGGCCTCTACTATCCGCTGCTCTTCCTCCGCACCTTCAACGGCACCTTCACACAGACCGAAGGCGGCCTCTACGAGCTGCTGGTCCACGCGCCGCGCTGGCTCTGGGTGGTGGCGCCCGCCGTGGGGGCGCTGCTGGCGGCGCTGATCGTCCGCTTCAGCCCCGAGAGCGGCGGCCACGGAGTGGTCGAGGTGATCGAGGCCGTCCACAAGCGGGACGCGCCCATCCGGGGGCGGGTGGCGCTGTGGAAGTCGCTCGCCGCCGGGCTGGTGATCGGCTCCGGCGGGAGCGCCGGCAGGGAAGGTCCGGTGGTCCACCTGGGAGGAGCCGTCGCCTCCTCGCTCTCGCGCTTCCTGGCCTTGCCGCGCAGCGAGACGTCGCTGCTCCTTGCGGCCGGCGCGGGCGCGGGCATCGCCGCGTCGTTCCAGGCGCCGCTGGCGGGATCGCTCTTCGCCCTGGAGATCGTGCTCGCCGACTTCGACGTGCGCCGCTTCGCGCCGGTGGTGCTGGCCTGCGTGACGGCGGTGGCCACCTCGGGCGCGCTCCTGGGCGGAGGCACCGAGCTGCGGATGGTGAGCTGGTCGTTGACGCATCCCTCGGAGATCGCCGTCTACCTGCTGCTCGGTCTCCTCTCCGGCCTCTGCGGGCTCGTCTACGTCCGCTTCGTCCACGGCGCGGAGCGCCGGCTCTCGGCGCTGCGTCTGCGACCCGAGCTGCGCGCCGCGCTGGGCGGGCTGGTGGTCGGGTGCATCGGCCTGATCGCGCCCCGCGTGCTGGGCACCGGGATCGAGTCGATGAACGCGGCGCTCGCGGGCCAACTCACGTTCGGCGTGCTCGCGCTGACGCTGATCTTCAAGCTGCTGGCCACCTCCGTGACGCTGGGGTCGGGCGCGCCCGGAGGCAGCTTCTTTCCCGCCGTGTTCCTGGGCGCCATGCTCGGCGCGGCCTTCGGCAAGGTGGCGCACGTGGCGCTTCCCGGCATCATCTCTTCGGCAGAGGCGTACGCGGCGGTAGGCATGGGCGCGGTGGTGGCGGGGGCGACGCTGGCGCCGCTCACCGGCGTCTTGATGATGTTCGAGCTGACCGGCAGCTACCAGATCGTGCTGCCGCTGCTGGTGGCGTGCGGGGCCGCGGTGGCCGTGGTGCAAGGCACGCTGGGCGGCTCCATCTACACCATCGGCGCGCGCCGCCGCGGCGTGCAGCTGCGCAACGCCGGGCCCGCCCTCAGCGATCTGTCGGTGGAGCAGGCCATCGACAAGGTGGAGCCGATTCCCGCGGAGCTGCCTTACGACGGGCTCTTGCGCCTGCTCGGGCCCACCTCGCACGCCGCCTTCCCGGTGATGGACAACGGCGCGGTGGTGGGTGTGATCTCGGTGCGGGAGGCGCGCATGGCGCTGCTCGATCCGGCGGTGGACCGCAGCGCCACGGCGCGCTCGTTCGCGCGGCCGGCGCAGACCCTGATGGCGGACGACGACCTGAGGTCTGCCGTGCAGAAGCTGGCCGAGATGAAGGCGGCGGAGGCGCTGGTCATGGACGTCGAGGGAAAACCCATCGGAGTGGTGACGCGCGAAGGAATCCTCGAGGCCTGGCGCAGGGCGACGCAGTCGGAATGAATCGGTAGGATATCCGCATGGACACCCCGCAGCGGTTCAACATCGGCGCGGAGTTGATCGATCGCAACCTGCGCGCCGGGCGCGGCGCCTCGCCGGCCATCTGGTTCGCCGGCAAGACGCTCAGCTACGACGACCTGGCGGCGCTCACCGATCGCATCGGGATTGCGCTGCTCCGCGCCGGCGTCCAGCCCGAGCAGCGCGTGCTCTTCATCCTCCCCGACTCGCCGGAGCTGGCCGCCGGATACCTGGCGGCGATGAAGATCGGTGCAGTGGCAGTGCCCTGCAATCCGCTGCTGCGGCCCGCCGACTACGGCTACTTCCTCGAGGAGTCGCGCGCGCGGGTGCTGATCACCGCGCGCAGCGTGCTGGAGAAGGTCGAGCCCATCCTCTCCACACAGCACCGTCTCCAGCACGTACTGGTGGCGGGCCTGGAAGCCGAGCGCGGACCGCTGCGCGGCTTCGAGCGGTTCCTCGGCGAGACGCCGGAGGGGCGCCTGGAGGCGGCGCCCACCATTCGGGACGAGCCTGCGTTCTGGCTCTGGACCAGCGGCTCCACCGGCCGCCCCAAGGCCGCCGTCCACGCGCATCAAGATTGGCCCCATTGCTGCGAGCTGTACGCGCGCGCCGTGCTCGACATCGGGCCGCAAGACCGCTGTTTTTCGGCCAGCAAGCTGTTCCACGCCTACGGCCTGGGGAACGCGCTGGCCTTCCCGTTCTGGGTGGGGGCCTGCGCGGTGCTCTCGCCCGACCGGCCCACGCCCGAGGTCGTGTTCCGGCACCTCCACGAGGCCAGGCCCACGCTCTTCTTCGGCGTGCCCACTCTCTACGCCGCCATGCTGGCGCAGAAGGAGGTGGGCGCCGATCTGGCGTCGCTGCGCCTCTGCGTCTCCGCGGGCGAGCCGCTCCCGGGCGAGCTCTTCTCGCGCTGGAAGTCGCGGTTCGGCACCGAGATCCTCGACGGCATCGGCAGCACCGAGGTGCTGCACATCTACGTCTCGCCGCGCCGGGGGAAGGCCAGGCCGGGGAGCACCGGCCTTCCCGTCCAGGGCTACGACGTGCGCGTCATCGACGAGAACGGCGCCGACGTGCCGCACGGCGAGACCGGCGACCTGATCGTCCGCGGCCCCAGCACGGCCACGCAGTACTTCAACCGCCGCGAGCAGACCCGCTCCAAGATGCGCGGAGAGTGGTTCTTCACCGGCGACAAGTTCCGCCAGACAGAGGACGGCGAGTTCCATTACGTGGGGCGGTCCGACGACATGTTCAAGGCGGGCGGCGAGTGGGTCTCGCCCACCGACGTGGAGTCGGCGCTGATCGCCCACGCGGCGGTTCTGGAGTGCGCCGTCACCCCCAGGGACGACGGAGGCTTGCTCAAGCCCCAGGCGCACGTGGTGCTCGCGCAGGGACGCGAGGGCTCGCCGGAGCTGGCCGAGGAGCTGCGCCAGCACGTCCGCTCGCGGCTGGCGGGATTCATGGTGCCCAAGGAGATCCGCTTCGTCTCCGAGCTGCCCAAGACGGCCACCGGGAAGATCCAGCGCTTCGTGCTGCGCGAGGGCGGCTCGTGAGGGTGGACGGGGCCGAGCTGCACGTCGAGGACACGGGGGGCACGGGCCCCGCCGTCGTCTTCTCCCACGGCCTGCTCTGGAGCACGGCGCAGTGGCGCTTCCAGGTGGCTGCCTTCCGCGGCCGCTACCGCTGCATCGCCTACGATCACCGCGGGCAGGGCAAGAGCGCCGTCGCCACCTCGGGCTACGACATGGACACGTTGACCGGGGATGCGGCCGGCATCATCGGACAGCTCGGGGTGGGCCCGGTCCACTTCGTGGGGCTCTCGATGGGCGGGTTCGTCGGGATGCGGCTCGCCGCGCGCCGGCCGGAGCTGGTGCGGTCGCTGGCCTTGCTCGACACTGCCAGCGACGCAGAGCCCCTGCTCAACCGCCCCAAGTACGCCGCCATGGGCGCCTTGGCCCAGATGGTGGGTACGCGGCCCTTCGTTCCCGCGGTGATGAAGATCATGTTCGCCAGGCCCTTTCGCGAGGACCCCGCGCGGGCCGACCTCCGCGAAAGCCTGGTCCGCGAGCTGCTCGGCAACGACACTACCGGCATGCGCCGGGCGGTGGGCGGCGTGATCTCGCGCAAGCCCGTGGAACCCGCCGAGCTCTCGCGCATCCGCGCGCCCACGCTGGTGATCTCCGGCGCGGAGGACTCCGCGGTGGTGCCGGCGCGCTCACGGCGGACCGCGTCGCAGATCCCGGGGGCGAGGTTCGTCAGCATCCCGCGTGCCGGGCATAGCTCTTCGGTGGAGGAGCCGCAGGCCGTCAACCAGGCGTTGGAGGCCTTCTGGCGGTCGTTGTGATCGCAACCATTCTGGTGTAGGGCGCATCGGTGTGAAGGAACCGGTCGGATTGCTGATTGCGGCGGCGCGGCGGCGCATGAAGCGGGCGGTGCAGGACCGTGTGCGCCCCCATGGGCTGACGGCGCAACAGTTCTGGATGCTGGTCAACATCGACGAAGCCGAAGGCCCGTCGCTGGGGCAGATGGCGCAGCGGCTGCGGCTGGATGCGCCTGCCGCCTCGCGCGCGGTCACCCAACTGCTGCGCCGCAAGCTGGTGCGGGTGGAGGGCGACCGCGGCGATCGCCGCCGCCTGCGCCTGTGGCTCACGCCGGAGGGCAAGGCGAGGATCGGCGCGCTGCGCACCCTCGCCGCCGACCTGCGCGGCGCGGCCGTGCACGGCCTGACCCGCAAGGAGGAGGATCTGCTGCGCGTGCTGCTGCGCAAGATCATCGTCAACCTCGACGTTTTGGTGGGCGAATGACCGCGGGAAGATTGGCCTTTTGCCTCGCGCTCTCCGGCTGCGTGGGATTCGCGGAGCGCCGCATCGAGGGCGAGGTGCCGCGCGGGCCGGCGGCGCAGATGGGCGAGCGGCCGCCCCGGCCCCCGGCGCAGCCGCCCGCGGCCGAGGCGCTGGCGCAGATGCAGCAGGGCGGCCGCGTCTCCCTGGTCAGGCTGATCGACTTCGCGCTGCGCACCAGCCCCGTGACCCGCGCGACCTGGAGCGACTCCCGCGCCGCGGCGGCGCTGGTGGGGTCGCGGCGATCGGCCTGGTACCCGGAGATCGACGTCGTAGGCGGCTACGCCTACTCCCATCAAGTCCTCTCGCAAGCCACCACCTTCAACCTCAAGGACTGGAATACGGGCGCGCAGCTCAACTGGCTGGTGCTCGACGCCGGCGGCCGCTCCGCCGACATCTCCGAGGCGCGGGCGCTGCTGGCCGTCGCCAATGATGCGCACGACCAGACCGTGCAGGACCTGATCCTCCAGGTCGAGCAGGCGTACACGCAGTACCAGGCGGCCCGCGCGCTGCGGACCTCGCAGGAGTCTTCCGTCCACGAGGCACGCATCGCCTACGAGGCGGCCGAGGCGCTCCGCGGCGAGGGGCTCGCCACGGTGGCGGACGTGCTGCAGGCAAAGACGGCTCTCTCGCAGGCGGAGCTGAACCTCGCCCAGGTGGAGGGGCAGGTTGTGGTGCTGCGCGGGTCGGTGGCCACCGCCGTTGGCGTTCCTCCTACCGTGGCCATCGAGCCCGAGGACCTGCCCGAGACCGACGTCTCCCGCCAGCTCGGGCGCGTGGAGGACCTGATCGCGCAGGCGGAGCGGGAGCGGCCCGACCTGGCGCGGGCGCGGGCCCAGGCGGTGGCGGCGCGCAGCCATGCCGACGCGGTGCGCTGGCGCGGGTGGCCCAAGCTGGTGCTCACCGGCAGCGCCTTCCGGCTCTGGTTCGTCACGCCGGGCTACCCGGACGGGAACACCTTCGCGGCGGCCCTGCAGCTCCAGTTTCCGCTCTTCACCGGCTTTCGCGACAGCTATGACGCGGCCCAGGCGCAGGAGCAGGCCAACGCGGCGGCGGCGCGGGCGGAGAGCTTCGAGCAGCAGGCCATCCTCTCCGTCTGGAGCAGCTACCAGGGCGTGCAGACCGCCGCCCAGCGCGTGCGGACCGCGCGCGACCTGCTCGCCTCGGCCTCGCAGTCGGCAGAGGTTGCGCAAGGCCGTTACAAGGAGGGGGTGGGGAGCATCCTCGACCTCCTCGTCGCGCAGTCCGCCCTCGCCAGCGCCCGCGCCCAGGAAGTGCAGGCGCGCGCCGACTGGCTCCTGGCGCTGGCGAGCCTCGCGCACGACACGGGATCCCTGGGAACCTCGCAAGGAGGCTCGCAATGAGGAGGCTCTTGATGCTGGCGGTCCTCCTCGCCTGTCGCAAGGGAGAAGCGGGACCCCAGGGAGGCGGCGCCGTGCCGGTGACGGTGGCCAAGGTGCAGCAGAAGAACGTGCCGCTCAACCTGCGCGCCATCGGCAACGTGGAGCCGATCACCAGCGTCACCGTGCGGCCGCAGATCGGCGGCGTGCTGTCGAAGGTCAACTTCACCGAAGGGCAGGAGGTGAAGAAAGGCGACCTGCTCTTCGAGATCGATCCGCGGCCGCTGCAGGCCCAATTGCTGCAGGCCCAGGCGATGCTGGCGCGGGACGAGGCGAACGCGAAGGACGCGGACGCCACGGCGCGCAGGTACGCGGCGCTGGTGAAGAAGGAGTACGTGACGCAGCAGCAGGCCGACAACGCGCAGGCGCAGGCGCTGGCCTTGAAGGCCGCGCTCGCCGCCGGCCGGGCCGCGGTGCAGCAGGCGCGGCTCAACCTCGGGTACGCGCAGATCCGCGCGCCCGTCTCCGGGCGTACAGGCAGCCTGCTGGTGCACGGCGGCAACGTGGTCAAGGCCACCGACGACAAGCTGGTGGTGATCGATCAGGTGCAGCCCATCTACGTGAGCTTCTCGGTGCCCGAGCAGATGCTGGCGCAGATCCGTGCCCGCGCCGGCGCTTCCCGCCTGCCGGTCACGGTGGCGCCGGCGCTTCAAGACAGCGGCGCGGGGCCCGAGCAGAAGGCAGGCGGCGCCATCGGGGGCCAGCGGCACAGCGGCGTGCTCACCTTCGTGGACAACGCGGTGGATCAGACCACGGGGCAGATCCGCCTCAAGGCCACTTTCACCAACCAGGACGAGGCGCTGTGGCCGGGGCAGTTCGTGGACGTGCAGCTCACGCTGGCCGAGCAGCAAGGGGCAGTCGTCGCGCCTGCCGAGGCGGTGCAGCGCGGCCAGAACGGCGAGTACGTGTTCGTGGTCAAGCAGGATGGCACGGTGGAGTCCCGGCCGGTGACGGTCTCGCGCGCCGACCAGCGCGAGGCGGTGATCGAGAAGGGGCTCTCTCCGGGCGAGACGGTGGTCACTGACGGCCAGCTGCGGCTGCAGCAGGGCACCAAGGTGCAGATCAAAGGGGAGACGGGATCATGAGCGAGCTCTTCATCAAGCGGCCGGTGATGACGACCCTGGTCATGCTCGGCCTGCTCCTCTTCGGCATCGTCGCCTACAAGGGGCTTCCTGTCAGCGACCTGCCCAACGTGGACTTCCCCACCATCCAGGTGTCGGCGGCGCTGCCCGGCGCCAGCCCCGAGACCATGGCGTCCTCGGTGGCGACGCCGCTGGAGCGGCAGTTCACCACCATCGCCGGCCTGGACTCGATGACCTCGCAGAACGCGCAGGGCGTCACCTCCATCACCCTGCAGTTCAACCTCTCGCGCAGCCTG
>DASRTX010000406.1:0-2278 GCA_035655715.1 Myxococcales bacterium
TCACCCGGGGCACGCCGGGCGGTTTCAGGTCGATGGCCCGGATCAGGCGCAGCAGGGTGGCGGGGCTGAGAGAGTGTGAGTTTTTGCGATATTCGGCCTGATCTGGCTTTGCGGGTTAGGGCCGCGGGGCATGGCCGATGACGACAGCCGGCGGACAGCACGCTGCTGGACGGGCCTGGCAACCGGCCAAGGGTGACGGAGCGGTCGAGAAGGGGCGGCCGGGGTCAGCGATGCGCGCCGCGCGGCCGGCGAAAGGGCGCGTCGGCGCGAGTCAGGCGGCCTGCGCCCGCAGACGGGCAGCACACAGCAGATTGTGGGCGAGGGCGTGCAGCAACATCACGCAGCGCACCTTGCGGCTGCCCCGCACCAGCACCTGCCGAAGAGCACGCTGGCGCATCTGCGCGAACAGGCATTCCAGCTGCGAGCGGACCCGGTACATGCGCTGCCCGAGCGCGCCGCTCATCAGCTCGCGCCACACCGTCACCCCGGGACCGTCGCTGGGCTGCGACGCATAAGGGGTCCTTGCCGTCGCGCACCTGGCTGGCCGGGATCACCGCGGCGGTGTCATGGGCCCAGGCCCACTCGATGTCGGCGAACCGGCAGAACCCACCATCAGCAAGGTACCAGGACGGCGTCTGGCCATAGCGCTCCTGGAGCTGCTCGAGCATCGGACGCAGCTGGCCGACGTCGCAGCCGCGGGTGTCGATCGCGACGCCGACGATCACCTGACTATCGGGATCGCCGGCCACCTGGACGTTGTAGGCCGGCCGGAAACCGCCGTCCGCCATCTTCATCACCCGCGCCTCGGCATCCGTGGTCGAGGCGCGTACCGCCTTGGGCTTGTCTTTGGCATCGCGCTTGGCCGGGCGTCGTTCGCGCTCGATCTCCAGCTCGCGCAGCCGCACCAAGGCCTTGCGGCAGCGCTCCTCGCACTCGCTGGCGGCGCGCCGCCGGGCCGCCTGCTTGCGGCGCTGGCCGGCCGCGGCGTCGCTCTCCAGTTCGCTCTTGAGCTGCTCGATCCGCTCGGCCATCTGCTCGCGCATCGCCGTCAGCCGCCCCCGCCGGCGGAACGACGCCGCTCCGGCCGCGGCGCGGACCTTGACCCCGTCCTGGGCCAGGCGTTCCAGGCTGATCAGGCCATCCTCGACCAGCGCCGTCACGCTGTCGGTCAGCAGCCGATCCAGCACCGCCTCATGGTCGCCGCGGAAGTCCCAGAGAGCATGATAGTTCACGCTCACACCGCCGCAGAGCCAGCGATAGACGAGGTCGCGTTGGCACAAGCGCACGATCTCGCGGGCGCTGCCCACGCCATCGATCACCGCATACAACCACAGCGCCAGCAGCAGACGCGGATCGATCGGCGTCCGGCCCACCGTGTGCGCGCAGGCTTTGATCGCGGCGTAAAGTGCGTCCAACTCCCGTGAAGCAACGAAGCTCCAGACCAGACGAGCCGGATGATCGAGTGCGATCAAGGCGTCGAGGTCAACGACCTGCCATGACGGCTCGTCACGCCGCGGTACCTGCACCCGTGGGGCTCCCGGACCGACCGCTCGCTCCGGGGCCGCCTGCTCCGCAAGCTCCTCGAACAGCTCCGCTCCCGACATCGCCGCCTCTCCACATCCAACCCGATCGCAGGGAATCAGATCTCCGTCGAGACGGCAACCGGCAAAAACTCACACACTCTGAGCGGCATGGCGAGCCGACCGGCCAACCAAGACCCCTGTTCGCCGCCGAGCGCCAAGCCGATCTCCTGTTGAAGGGTGCGCAGCCGGATCGTCCGGCGCGCCTTGGGCACGGTGACCTTCGGCAGGCGCTCGGCGAAGAACCGGCGCGGACACATGGTGTTTGTGCAGCGGAACCGGCGGATCCGCAGGTGCAGTTCGACGGTGCGACCCTGCCACGGCAGATCCGCCAGCCGGCGACGGTAGGTGCTGTGCCGGCGGGTCGAGGGCTGATCGCACAAGGGACAGGGCGCGGACGGGCTGGTGGCATGCGTCTCAAGGACGAGATGATTACCGGCAGGGAGCAGACGATCGACCGCTACGCCGGGTGGTAACAGACAGAAAGCAGAGCTGGACAAGGAAGCAAGCCAATTGGTGGAGGGGATCACCCTCTAAATGCAGTCACTCTATCTGTACCCGCCAAGCGTGTGCATCGAAAGTGCGGAAGAACCCGAATATGGCTCGTTTGTGCAAAGCCGCATGCACCATGCCGGCGTAACCTGTTCGAACTGCCATGATCCGCACAGCCTCAAGCTGCATGCCGAGGGCAATGCTCT
>DASRTX010000407.1:0-14698 GCA_035655715.1 Myxococcales bacterium
TGGGCCGCGCGTTGCGCGCCGCGCCGGGGAAGGACCCGCTCCACGCCGTCGAGCGCGTCGCGGCGCAGGCCGGGAAGCTGCCGCCCCTGACCGAGGCGGAGGACGCGCAGCTCAAGGACGAGATGCGCGCGGACGCGCGGGCGGCGGTGCGCGAGCTGAAGTCCCGCATCGAGGGCCGCAAGGAGCTGAAGCGCTCGCTGGGCGTCGGGTCGTTCGAGGGCGCGCCCTGGAAGTACGTGATCGTCGCCACCGGGAACATCCACGACGACGTGGAGCAGGCGAGGGCGGCCGCCCAGCAGGGCGCCGACGTGATCGCCGTCATACGCAGCACCGCACAGTCGCTGCTCGACTACGTGCCGCACGGCGCCACCACCGAGGGATTCGGCGGCACCTACGCCACCCAGGAGAACTTCCGCATCATGCGCGAGGCGCTCGACGGCATCTCGCGCAAGCTGGGCCGCTACGTCCACCTCACCAACTACAGCTCCGGACTGTGCATGCCCGAGATCGCCTTCATGGCAGCCTGGGAACGGCTGGACATGCTGCTCAACGACGCCATGTACGGCATCCTCTTCCGCGACATCAACATGAAGCGGACTTTTTGCGACCAGTACTTCTCGCGCCGCATCTGCGGGTTCGCGGAGATCATCATCAACACCGGCGAGGACAACTACATCACCACCGCCGACGCCGATGAGGCGGCGCACACCGTCATCGCCTCGCAGCTGATCAACGAGACCTTCGCGCACCTCGCGGGCATGAAGGACGAGCTGATCGGCTTCAGCCACTCCTTCGAGATCGACCCCGCGCGCGAGGACACGCTCTTGCGCGAGTTCGCCATGGCGATGATGGTCCGCGAGCTCTTTCCCCGCAGCCCCATCAAGTACATGCCGCCCACCAAGCACAAGGAGGGTGACATCTTCTTCAGCCACGCCTACGACGTGATGTCCGATCTCGTCGCCATCACCACCCGCCAGGGCATCCAGCTGCTGGGCATGATGACCGAGGCGATGCACAATCCTTTCCTGATGGATCGCTACGTCGCCCTCAAGTCCGCCGCCTACGTGTACCGGGGTGCGCGCCACCTGGCCGACGAGATCTCCTTCAAGCCCGACGGCATCGTGGCGCGGCGCCAGCGCGAGGTCTTCGAGAAGGCGCTGCACCTCCTGGCGGAGACTGCGCGGGACGGGATGATGGCGGCCATCGGCAAGGCGCGCTTCGGCGACACGGCGCGCACGCCGGAGGGCGGCAAAGGGCTGGACGGTGTGATCGAGCGCGGGCCCGACTACTTCAATCCCTTCCTCGAGATCCTGGAGGCGCGGGCGTGAGCGAGAAGCAGCTCATCCGGCCCTACGGCGACCGCAAGGACGACGGCGTCATCCAGCTCTCCTTCGTGCTGCCGGTTCCCGCCGGCGAGAAGGCCAAGGAAGCGGCGGCCATGGTGGCCAAGAAGCTGGGGCTCAGCCACGTGCTGGTGGCGGCGATGGAGAACGCGGGCGAGGACTACAGCTTCTTCGTCGTCTACGGCCGCACCCACATGCAGCTCGACTACAACGCCATCGAGGTGCCGGTGGTGGTGCACCGCAAGCACGGCTTCGACGAGCTCAACGAGGTGGTGAAGCGCGACCTCGGCCGTCGCATCGTGGTGGTGGGCGCGTGCATCGGCACCGACTCGCACACCACCGGCATCGACGCGATCATGAACATGAAGGGGTTCGCCGGCGACTACGGTCTCGAGCGCTACCCGACGTTCCGCGCCGTCAACCTGGGATCGCAGGTGGAGCCGGCGGCGCTGGTGGCGCGCGCGAAGGCGGAGAACGCGGACGCGGTGCTGGTGAGCAAGGTGGTGACCCAGCGCGACGTGCACAAGGAAGACGCGCGCGCGCTGATCGATCTGGCGAAGCAGGAGGGCATCTTCGCCACCACCATCTTCCTCTTCGGCGGGCCGCGGGTGGACCACAAGACGGCGCTGGAGCTGGGATTCGACGCAGGCTTCGGGCCGGGAACCAGGCCCAGCGACGTAGCTAACTACATTTATTATCGTCTACTGGAGCGAGCAGGCAAGCTCCCGCCGCCCCAAGAGACGGCGCACGGCACGCAGGATGCCACTGTCCCGGGCACGCCCGAGAAGCTGGGAGAGACGCTATGAAGGTGACGCTGCGCCTGCGCCTCTCCGCGCACGACGCGCACTACGGCGGCGGGCTGGTGGACGGCGCGCGCGTCCTGGGCCTCTTCGGCGACGTGGCCACCGAATTGCTCATCCGCCACGACGGCGACGAGGGCCTTTTCCGCGCCTACGAGTCGGTGGAGTTCCTGGCGCCGCTGCACGCCGGCGACTTCGTCGAGGTGGAGGGCGAGATCGTCGCCACCGGCAAGACCAGCCGGAAGATGAAGTTCGAGGCGCGCAAGTACATCTCGCCGCGACCCGACCTCAGGGACTCCGCCGCGGATCTGCTGGAGACCGCCGTGGTGGTCTGCCGGGCGGTGGGGACCTGCGTCACGCCGGCGGAGAAGCAGAGGCGCAAATGAGCTCACCGGCAATCATCACCGCGGCCATCTGCGGCGCGGAGACGACGCGCGAGATGACCCCGTTCCTGCCCGTCACCGCGCAGGAGCTGGCGGACGAGGCGGTGCGCTGCCGCGAGGCGGGCGCCTCGGTCATCCACCTCCACGTCCGCCGGGACGACGGCACTCCGGCGCAGGACAAGGCGCTGTTCCAGAAGGCCCTCGACGCCATCCGCTCGCGCTGCGACGTCATCGTGCAGACCAGCACCGGCGGCGCGGTGGGCATGAGCGCCGACGAGCGCGCCCAGCCGCTGGAGTGCACGCCGCCGCCGGAGATGGCCTCGCTGAACGCCGGCTCGCTCAACTTTGGCGACGACGTGTTCCTGAACCCCTTCCCGCTGGTCCGCGAGTTCGCGCGCCGGATGCGTGAGAAGGGCGTCGCCTACGAGCTGGAATGCTACGACGTAGGGCACGTCGAGGCTTGCCTGAGGCTCGCGCAGGAGGGCGTGATCGAGCTGCCGGCGCCCTTCGACTTCGTGATGGGCGTCCGCGGCGGCATCGACGCCAGCGAGGCGAACCTGCGCTTCCTGATCGGGAAGCTGCCGCGCGGCTGTACATTCAATGTCGCGGGAATCGGCCGCCATCAACTGCCCATGGCCGAACTGTCGCTGCGCCTGGGTGGTCATGCGCGCTGCGGGCTGGAGGACAACATCTACCTGAGCAAGGGCGTGCTGGCCAAAGGCTCCTCCGAGCTGGTGGCGCACGTGGCAGAGCTCGCCCGCACGGCTGGCCGCGAGGTGGCGACGCCGGCGCAGGCGCGCGAGATCCTGGGCGTGCCGAGGAGGCCCCGATGAAGTACCGCATGGCCCGGTTCCACGTCAGAGCCTCCGAAGTCGCGGTGGCCGAAAAGACGATCTCCGGCGCCGGCCGCTGACCGCCTACCCCGGTTCGCGGTTCAACCGGGTGAACCAGGGGCCGGGGCTGTGCCAAAAAAGAAAAAAAGTTTTTTTCTGGAGCGAACTGGGAGGGAGGTCTCGGAATCGGGGTTCCAAATCGCTACAGCCCGCCAGCTCGCAGCTAGACCGGCGAGATACTCGCAGGCACCCTCACACCGGGGAAATCTCGCGCTTGCGCCACGGCCGCTCCACCTTCTTGTTCTCCGTCACCCGCAACCAGTGTGCCAGCAGCGGGCGCGTCTCGCGCGGATCGATCACGTCGTCCACGTACCCCAGGGCCGCCGTCTTGTAGATGTCGATGTGCGGGCGGATGGCCTCCGCCAGCTGCTTCTTCACCTCGTCGCTGGCCTTGTTCGCCGCGATGGCCACCATCCCCTCCGCGCCCATCACGCTGATCTCCGCGCCGGGCCACGCGACAAGCAGATCCGGCTCATATGCACGCCCGTTCATCACGTAGTACCCCGCTCCGTATCCCTTCCGCAGCACGACGGTGAGCTTGGGCACGGTGGCGCTCGACACCGCGTATAGCAGCTTCGCGCCGTGCCGGATGATCCCCTGCTGCTCAACCTTCGACCCAACCATGAAGCCGGGCACGTCCTGCAGGAACACCAGCGGGATCTCGAACGCGTCGCACAGGTTGACGAAGCGGGCCGCCTTGTCGGCGGAGTTCACGTCGAGCACGCCCCCGTAGAACATGGGGTTGTTCGCCACCACACCCACGGAATGGCCGTCGATGCGCGCCAGCGCGGTGACCACGTTGCGCGCCCACTTCGGTTTGATCTCGAAACAGTGGCCGCCGTCTGCGACCGCCTTGAGCACCTTGCGTACGTCGTACGCCTGCCGCGGGTTCTCCGGCACGATCTCCAGCAATGCCTCGTCCTGCCGGTCGGCGGGATCCTGCGTCGGCCGGCGCGGAGGCTTTTCGCCCGCCCGAGAGGGAAAGTAGGACAGGTACTCCCGCACCGCCGCGATGCACTCCGCGTCGTTCGCGGTCTCCAAATCCGCCACGCCGCTCACCTCGGTGTGCACCTTCGATCCGCCCAGCGCTTCCTCGGTGACGTCCTCGCCCACCACCGACTTGACCAGGTAGGGCCCGCCGATGGCGATGGAGGACGTCCCGCGCACCATCGGGACGAAGTCCGCCAGCCCCGGGATGTACGCCGTTCCCGCCGCACCTGGCCCCATCATGGCCGCGACCTGTGGCACCACGCCGCTCATCACCACCTGCTCGCGGAAGAGGTAGCCGGTGTCCGCGAATGAGCTGATCCACGCCGCCTCTTCCGGGTCGGACGAGAGCCGCGCGCCGCCCGAGTCGATCAGCCAGATCATCGGAATCCGCTCGCGGAGCGAAAGCTCGCGCAGCCGGGCCACCTTGCGCTCGCCCACCGGGCCGATGCTGCCGCCCAGCACGGTGAAGTCGTATGCCGCCGCACAGACGGGCCTTCCTTCGATGAAGCCGGTCCCGCAGATGACCCCGTCCGCCGGCGTGGGCGAGTCGGCCTTGCCGAGGTGCGTCGCGAGCAGGCCAAGCTCCCGGAACGTCCCCGCGTCGAGGAGCAGGTCCATCCGCGCCCGCGCGTCCAGCTTGCCGCGCTCCTTCTGGCGGGCCAACCGCGCCTCTCCGCCCATCTTCCTTGCCGCTGCGCGCCGCCGCGAAAGCTCCTCAGCCTTCTTCCGCATCGACATGTAGAGACCCGTACCACACGGCTTTCACTAGCGCCGGTTTTCCCTACATCCAAGTATTTTCAATTGTTTGACGCCATCGCAATGTTCGCTGTAGCTTTTCTGACGCGTGCGAAGTCGGGGGATGACGCGCGCGAATGGAGTATTGCCTGATGCCTGGCCCGCAGCCGGTCTCTGACGCTCACATCACAGAGACGGATCCACTTCTCGGCCGAACGCTCAACGATCGCTACCGGATCGTCGAGCAGATCGGCTCGGGAGGGATGGGCCGCGTCTACAAGGCGATGCAGGCCCCGCTCGACCGCCTCGTCGCCCTCAAGGTGCTCGGCGCCGGGCATGACCGCGACCCCAACTTCTACAAGCGCTTCTTCCTCGAGGCCAGCGTCACCGCCAAGCTGACGCACCCCAACACCATCACGCTGTACGACTACGGCCGCACCGACGACGGCGTCTTCTTCATCGCCATGGAGTTCATCGCCGGCCGCACGCTCTCGCAGGCGATGCAGGCCGACGGGCCGCTGGCGCAGGAGCGCGTGATCCACATCGCGCAGCAGATCTGCCGCAGCCTGCGGGAGGCGCACGGCCTCGGCATCATCCACCGCGACCTGAAGCCGGCCAACGTCATGCTGCTGCGCCAGCACGACGACCACGACTTCGTGAAGGTGCTGGACTTCGGCCTGGTGAAGTTCTTCTCCGGCGAGAGCCCGGAGGTCGACATCACCAACGCCGGCACCTTCATGGGGTCGCCGCACTACATCGCGCCGGAGCAGGCGCGCAACCAGAACCCCGACCAGCGCTGCGATATCTATTCGTTGGGCGTGCTGCTCTACCACATGCTCACCGGCCGCGTTCCCTTCACCGCGCCCGCTCCGGTGGACATCATCCTCAAGCACCTGCACGACGCGCCGGTGCCGCTGCACGAGCTCCGGCCCGACCTGAACATCTCGCGCGGCCTCGAAGACATCGTCCTGCGCTGCATGGCCAAGAGCCGCGAGGAGCGGTTCCAGTCGATGGACGAGCTGCTGGCGCAGCTCAAGGCGGTCAGGGCCCAGCTCACCGGCATGGCCTCGCCCAACTCCGGTCCGCCGGCGCACGGCGAGAGCACGAACCCCAACCTGCCGGTGATGGCCCAGACGCCGCCCACGCCGCAGCCAGGGTTGCGGACGCCGAGCCAGCCCATGCGGGCGCAGCCGGCCGGAGCGCCGCACCTGGTCAAGCCGCCGCCGCCGCCGCCCGACGCGATGGTGGACGATTCGGCCCCCACCCAGCCCCGGCTGACGCCCGCGCCGCATGCCCGCTCCCGCCCGGCGGCCGCGGTGGCGATGCCGCCGGCACAGGCGCAGGCCCAGAGGTCCTCTTCGCGGGCCGTGATCGTGCTCTCGGTGGTGATGGTGGCAGCGGGGCTCGGCGCGGCCGTGCTCTGGGCGCGCCACGCGCAGCCGCCCGCGGCGGTGGTGCAGCAGCCGGTTCCGCAGCCTCCGCCGGTGGCCGCCGCGACGCCCGCTCCTGCCGCCGTGGAGCCGGCGCCTGCGCCTGTTCCGGTTGCCCGGCCCGCGGCTCCAGTTGGTCCCACCACGCTGGTGACCATCACCAGCATCCCGAGCGGCGCCTCGGTGCACGACCCCAACGATCGCGTGCTGGGGATGACGCCCTTCGATCTGCGCGTCCCCTCGGCGCAGCCGCTCCAGCTCACCCTCAAGCACGACGGCTACAAACCGGCCACGCTCAACAAGCAGGTCGATGGTGAGCGCATGTCGCTCAGCGTGACCCTGAAGACCGCGAAAGTAGACGGCCCACAGACGCCCAACCGGAGATCGGTCGGATACAAGGACGACCCGTACTGATCTCCGCCACGGATGAGTAGCGACATGATCAAGACGAACGACGCGGCCTTCTTCGAAGGCGCGCGATGGAAGGCTTGTGCGCTCGCAGCGGTGCTGCTCCTCTCCGGAGCGGCGCTGGCGGACTCGCGCGCCGACGCGAAACGGCACTTCCGCGACGGCATGGCGCTGATCGCCGCGGGCCAGGTGGAGCGGGGCATCGCCGAGCTGAAGCAGGCCTACGCCATCAAGCCACATCCGGACGTGCTCTACGACATCGCCAAGGCGTACGTCGACCTCGGCAACATTCCCGAGGCGCTCAACTACTTCCGGCAGTACGTGGCCACCGATCCGGAGGACAAGGAGAACGTCCTCAACGTGATGGCTCGCCTGCAGGCGGCCATCGGCGGCGCCGCCATCGCCCACGCTGCAGCGGCCCCGCCGGCGCCTGACGCCGCCCCGCAGAACGTGGACGTTCAGAAGCTGCTCGCGCAACTCCAGGCGCTGATCAACCAGCAGCAGGGCCAGCCCGCGCCGCAGCCGGCTCCGGTCGCCAAGGCCGGCAACGGCAGGGCGGATCAGAAGCCCGCCATCCCCGCGGCCGCGGTCAAGCCCGCGCACCCCGAGGACGAGATGTTCGAGG
Organism: Myxococcales bacterium; assembly: GCA_035655715.1. Taxonomy (GTDB): domain Bacteria; phylum Myxococcota; class Myxococcia; order Myxococcales; family 40CM-4-68-19; genus 40CM-4-68-19. The sequence continues at coordinate 7,608 of DASRTX010000407.1, forward strand.
CCGAGACCATCTCCGCCAAGACCCGCGCCACCGCCCGCGAAATCTCCCAGCAGCTCTCCGCCGGCCACTCCGGCTCGGACGAGGAGATGTTCGACGAGCAGGTGGTGAGCGCCAGCGCGCGCTCCAGCTCCGAGATCCGCGCCCCCGCCTCGCTGACCGTCATCTCCGCCGACGAGATCCGCATGAGCGGCGCGCTCACCATCCCCGAGCTGTTGCGCCGTGTGCCGGGCGTCGACGTGGCGGAGATGGATCCCTCCGACACCAACGTCTCCATCCGCGGCTTCAACCGGCGCATCTCCAACAAGGTGCTGGTGCTGGTGGACGGCCGCTCCGTCTACCAGGACTTCATCGGCGGCACCTTCTGGCCGCTGATCGACGTCGCCATGCAGGACATCTCCCGCGTCGAAGTGGTGCGCGGGCCCGGGTCGGCGGTCTACGGCGCCAACGCCTTCTCCGGCATCATCAACATCATCACCAAGAGCGGCGAGGAGGCGGACGGGGCGCGCGTCTTCCTCCAGGCCGGCGAGCACAACACCGTGCAGGCGGTCGCCTCCGCCGGCGGCAAGACCGGCAAGCTCTCCTACCGCACCACCATGGCGTACGACCGCGCCGACAAGTGGACGAAGGACGTGGCCGACGGCCGCATCGACATGGTGCCGCAGTTCGCGCAGCCCGACCGCAGCCGCGAGGTGCAGCGCGCCGACATGGCGGCTACCTACGACATGGGCAAGACGCAGGTGACCGCCGGCGGCGGATTCGACAATCTGGCCACCGAGATCGTGCCGCTTGGCGCGCTGCGGACCTTCGCCAGCACCGGCCAGAGCGGGTTTGCCCGCTTCGAGGTGGACAGCGGTTCGACCAAGCTGAAGGCCTTCTGGAACGCGGGGCGCCTCACCACCGGCCCCGAGTACTGGCCCAACGACATCCGCTCGCTCACCAGCAGCGTGCGCAGCGACGTCGTCGACCTCTCCGCCCAGACCGGCTTCGAGTTCAAGGGCGCCGGCACCCACAACCTGGACATCGGCGCTGGCTACCGCTTCAAGAGCGTGAAGTGGGGCTACCTGGCCACGCGGCCCGACAACGATCCCTACCAGGAGCACCTCTTCAACGTCTTCCTCCAGGAGCACTGGCAGATGTCGAAGAAGGTCTCGCTGACCCTCTCCTACCGCCTCGATCGCGACCCATTGCTCTACCAGCAGAACGTCACGCCGGGCGGCATCGTGCAGTCGCCTCGCGGCACGCTGCTCTTCGAGCCGGTGCAGGACCAGGTCTTCCGCTTCACGGTGGGCTCCGCCTTCCGCGCGCCGACGTACTTGGAGAGCTACATCGACCTGATGGCCACCATCCCCAACCAGCCCGCGATGGGCGTCCGCTTCCAGGGCAGCAAAGATCTGAGACCAGAGCAGATGCTGCAGGCCGAATTGGGGTATCGCGGCCGGGCGGGCAACTTCCAGCCGGAAGTGGTGGTCTACGCCGAACGGGTTCAGAACCTGATCACCGACGGCGCCCTGCGGCTGCCGGCCAACCCGGCGGAGGCGGTGGACCCCAAGACCGGCCAGTACGTGATCGGCTACACGGGGTTCCAGAACCAGCCCGGCAGCTACTTCGGCCTGGGCACCGAGATCGGCGGCAAGTGGTCGCCGGCCGACGGCGTGGACCTGGGGCTCAACTACTCGTATGAGAAGATGCTCGCCTGCAGGGTCGATTCCAGCGGCGGCTGCACCGACGACACCACCCTCGCCAACCAGGTCTCGGCCACGCTGGGCAACACCGCCCAGCACAAGCTGAACCTGACGGCACAGTGGCGCACGCGCGCCAACTTCGACCTGGCGGTCGATGCGCACTGGGTGTCGGGCGTGACCTGGTACGAGAGATCCTTCGACGTCACCCAGCAGGGCGGCGTCTTCTTCACGCCGTACGCGATCCCGGCCTACACCATGATCAACGGCCGCGTCGGCTACCGCTGGATCCAGGACAAGCTGGAGACCGGCGTCTCCTTCTACAACCTGCTCGGCGATGCGCACCGCGAGCACCCGTTCGGCAACGCCATCGGGCGCCGCGTCCTCTTCACCGCCGCGGGGAGCTTCTGATGGGTCCCACGATGCGCAAGTTCCTTCCCGCCGTCCTCCTCTTCGCCCTGGCCTGCGAGAAGCCTTCCGTCGCGCCCGGCCTCGACCAGTTCTCCTGCGACGGCGGCCTCTGCCCCGCGCCCGGCATCGTCCAGGGCAGCGTGGTCTACAGCGGCACCTCGCGCGGCGACGCGGTGCTGCTGCTCTTCGACACCGCCTCGCTGCCGCCGCCGGACGGCAACGGAACCTCGGCCGTGGCGGTCGCGCGCGTGCCGCAGGCGCTCATGTTCGGCAACGCCTTGGCAAGCTCGATCGGGCCCTTCTCGGCGCCGTTCACCTTCTCGCAGGTGCCGTCCGGACACAGCTACCAGATCCGCGCCTTCATCGACGCGACCCACGACTTCGATCCCTTCTTCGACTACACCCGGCAGCCGCGCGCCGGCGATCCGGCGGGCGGGCACGGCGAGATTGGCCCCGACGGGCAGCCGCGCCTGGTCTCCATCGAGGTGGGCGCAGGGCAGTTCGTCTCAGGCGTGAACGTGGCGCTGACGCAGACGCTGGTCTTCGACCCGCCCTCCTTCGAGCTGGCCGCCGGCTCGCAGACGCTGGACCTGAACATGGACCAGCCCGCGCGCTTGCGCCTGCGCATCGCCAGGCTCACCGCGCCGGGAGCTGCCTTCGGCAAGCCGCACTTCGCGATGGAGCTGGACCGCAACACTCCGAGCGCCTTCCGGGACGGGCTCCCCGAGGTGTTCCCCCGCGTGGTCTTGCGGCAGATCTCCTCCGTCGATCCGCAGGGCAATCCGCTGCCCGTCGACGAGGCGGCCGCCGCCGTCGTCCCCTGTCGCGTGATCTCCACGCCGGTGCTGCCTGCGCTGGTCAACCTGCCGGCAGGTGCCACCCCCGTCACCCAGGATCAGCTCGACGTACTGGTGGAGCCGTTCGCTGTGGGGGCGGACTTGAAGCCGCTCGCGGCCATCCCCGCGGGCACGTACCAGGTGGTGGTGATCCAGAAGAGCGGGCAGGTGTGGACGCTGCCCAACCAGCTGGGCGATGCGTCGCGCAGCGGCACGAAGGACTACGTCGCCTCGCAAGCGCAGGCGATCACCTTCGCCCCCGCGGGCGCGCTGCCGCCGGGCGCGATCAGCGGCACCGTGGTCTGGAAGGGCGACACCACCACGCAGAGCGGGAACATCATCGTCCAGGCATATCGCGACGATCCCTTCAACCCGCCTCCGCCGACGGGCGCCGCCCTGCCGGTGCGCGTGCAGGCCATCCCCTTCAGCGCGGTGCAGAAGACCGCGCAGGGCTTCACGGCGCCGTTCCACATCTCCGGCTTGCCAGCCGGGAACTACCTGGTCCAGGCGCTGGACGACGTGGACGGCAACTTCTCGTCGCTCAACATCCTGCGCACGCCCACCAAGGGGGATCTGGTAGGCGCGGTGCTGCAACCCAACTCGACCCTGATCGAGTCGATCGTTGTGGGCACGGCCGAGGTGTCGGGGAGGACGCTGACCTTGGCGACGCCCGTGCCGCTGGATCCGCCGGCCTTCGAGCTGGATCCGGCCACGCCCGCGCAGATGCCTGCAGACCAGGTGACGGCGGTGCGCTTCAGCGTGCGCGCCAAGGCGCTCTCGTTCCCCGTCGGGCAGGCTCCGGCGCCGCACTTCGCGGTGCAGCTGGTGCGCGACTCGGGCGGCTCGCCGGTGGACGCCGATCACGACGGCCTGCCCGACGTGTGGCCGCGGGCGTTCCTCGTCCGGCTCGATCCCTCCGATTCCTCGGGGCTGACGCAGTTCGTCTCGCCCGACCTGCACCGCACCGTGACGCAGGTGATCCCCGCGGCGGTGGACCCGACTCCCTTCCTGCCCGCGCTGCAACCGCAGTCTGCCAACGGCGCCCCCGCGGTGCTGACCGACAGGCTGACCGTGGTCGCGCGCCCGACGCTGCTCGACGCCAGTACGCCGGGGGCAGCGCCGCAGCGGCTGCCCTCGCTGCAGCCCGGCGCATACAAGATCGTGCTGATCTCGCAGACGGGGCAGGTCTGGCAGATCCCCAACGAGGCCGGGTCGGCCGCGCTGGATCCGAGCGTGATCTGCGCGGCAAGCGCGTCCAATTGCGCGCCCGGCACGGTGCAGACGCAGTCCCAGAGCCAGGCCTTCCAGGTGGGCTTGCCGGCGCATGCGGTCTTCACCGGCGGGATCACTGGCACGCTCACGTTCTCGGGCCCGACCCCGGCGGCGGCCTACGTCTTCGCCTACTCGAAGACGGCGCTGCCTCCGTTCGGACTGCCGCTCTCGGCGGACTTCCACCTCGGCGCGGAGTTCCAGGCGGGCAAGCTGAACTACGTGCTGCCGGATCTGCCGGCGGGCGACTACGTGGTCACGGCCATCGTCGACACGCGCGGCGACTTCGCGGTCTCGCCTGGGCTGTTCGCCATTGCTCCGGGAGCCGGCAGCGTGGCGGCGGCGGCCCAGAACGTGACCCTGACGACCTCGGTGGCCACGGGCGTCAACCTGACCGCGGGCAGCACGATGCCGCAGCGGCCCAGCTTCCAGCTCACCGATTCCAGTGGTGCCCCTTTCACCGCGGATGCCTCGGTTGCGATGGCGACGAGCCAGGTGCTGCACATCAAGGCGGCGGCGGTCCTGGCTAGCGGCGTGGCCGCTCTGAGACCGGACAGTGCGGGGGCCTTCGTCCTCGCCTGCGACGGCACGGGCACGCCGGTGGCCAGCACCTTGGGCATCACGCTGCTCAAAGTGGTCGACGCCGCGGGCATGGTCCCCGACATCGACGCCAACGGGAAGGCGACCGTGGTCCCGGCGTCGGTCGATCAGTCGCAGTTCGCGACCGGCTCTTGCGCTGGCGCGCCGGCGGTCGCGATCGGCAACACGCTCAACGTCACGCTGCAGCCGGGCTCGGCGAAGGTGAACCTGCTCAACCCGAGCGATCCGGCCACGCCGGTCCCGCTGGTCAGCGGCCGCTACGCGGTGCTGGCGACCTCGCTTGCCAAGCAGGTGTGGCGCGTGCCCAACGAGCTGCAGTGGGGTCTGGTCGATGCCGGCGCGGCGCTGGTCACGCCTGCCGCGACGAAGGCGCTCTTGCAGAGCCAGGGAGTGGCGGTACAGATCGCGCCTTAGTGCGGATCGAAGGCGTCCAGGTGGCAAAGCCCGTGCGCGTCCGCGAGATGCGCACCGGCTTCGGCAAGCAGCCGGTGCTCGGCGCGGTCCGCGTCGGACGCACCAACCTCGAAGGCGACGGCCAGGCCGACCCGCGCTACCACGGCGGCGAGGACATGGCGGTGTTGGCGTACTCGGCCGACCACTACGCGGCCTGGCGCGCCGAGCTCTCCTGGCCCGGGCTGCCGTTGGGCGGCTTCGGCGAGAACCTCTCCGTCTCCGGCGCGGCCGAGCACTCCGTCTGCGTGGGCGACGTCTGGCGCGCCGGGAGCGCCGTGCTTCAAGTTTCCTCGCCGCGGAACCCGTGCAGCAAGATCTCCAGATATTGGGGCCGGCCGCAGCTGCTCCAGCTCGTCCGCGAGCGCGGCCGCATCGGCTGGTATCTCCGGATCCTGGAGGAAGGGCAGCTGCGGGCAGGAGACGCCATCGCGATGGTCGATCGACCGCATCCGGAGTGGACCATCTCGCGAGCGTTCGGCGTCATGCTCGCCGGCCGCGCCGACCGCGACGCAGCGCGCGAACTGGCGCGGGTAGAGGCGCTGCCCGAGCGCTGGAAGGCGCGGCTCCGCGGCTGAAAAAAAAGGCCCGGAGCGCGTGGCGTCCGGGCCGACAAAAAAGGAACGAGCGAAGAGGACTGCTAGCCGCGCGACGCCGCCGGATCGTCGTCGAGCATGTCGTTCGGCGACGGAACCTTGCGCAGCTCCATCTTGGCGATCTTCCACGCCTGCTGGACCACCCAGGAGAGCGAGCGATCGAGGCGCTGCGCCTGCGACTGGATCTCGGTCAGCATGTCCTCGGGAAAGTACAGACTCTGCTTGCGCGCGTCGTTAGCCGACATGGGTTACTCGCGCTCCTCGGGGGGCCGCTCAGCCCCGCCGCCGATGACGTCGTTGACCGAGGGGAAGCGCATGATTTCGTTGCGCGCGATCTTCCACGCCTGCTGGACGATCCATGAGAGCGACCGGTCCTGGCGGTTCGCCTCCTCCTGGATCTCGCGCAGCATGTCCTCGGGGAAGTAGAGACTTTGCTTTCTCTTGTCGGTACCTGCCATCTCAAATCCTCCGCCGGAGAGAGCGCCCAGGAGGGGGCGCGCACAACGGTTCCCTGTGTCTAGACTTGCGTGACAACGGGGTCAAGTAACCGAACGCACTCACCCGGTGCTTCCCCGGAGCAGTGTGTCAGATTGTCGCAAGCAGGGTCGGAAGTTGCACGCCGCAGTGCGTTAAGGTCGTGCTCGCACGCGGTTTGTGGGACCTGCGCGCGCATCCCGGTGTCACGAAAAGCGACCTCGCCCGACGAAAGGATCGAGCGGTTGCCTGCTGGCACGGACGTCGCAAAGACCTCGAGCCAGCTGGTGCGAAGGAGATGGCAATGTCGATCGGCGGCGTGATCACGACCCGGGACGTCCTCCGACACGGAGGCATCATCGTCCGGGAGTTCGGAACCGCCGCCTGGCTGCGCTGCTGCGTCGCCATCCTCCTGCGCAAGCGGACCACCTTCCTCAACTGCGTCTGCGAGATCCGCGGATAGCTCGCGAAAAAAAGGCTGGCCTCAGCGTTTGCTGGGCCAGCCCATGAGCCTGGAGGGGGAGGGGGGGACCCCCAGGCTCACTTCCTTCAGTATTGTACGCGGCTTAGGCAGCCGCTCTACCCGTTCAGAACCTGTTGTCCTCGCTGGATGTTCCCGCCGCCGACCCGGATCCCCCCTTGGACGCAATGAAATTGGGTTCTCAACACTCGACGCGCAAGGCCATGGCGAATTTCGCTCAAAGCAGCCTGACGCATGGAGGCTAGACTGCCCACGGTGGGAAACCTGGCGGACAGCGTCGCGAAAGCCGTCCGGG
>DASRTX010000408.1:0-6402 GCA_035655715.1 Myxococcales bacterium
CCACCCGGGCGGCGAGATCGCGCTGCTGCCCGGGCTCGCCGGACTCCCCCGAGGCGGCGCGCTCCGCCACCTGCTCGGCCAGCGCGCTGGCGCGCTCGGCGTCGTGGCCGCAGATGGCCAGCGCCGCGACGTCGCCGCGATCCAGCTTCTGCACCACCTCCGCGCTGGATTCGCAGAAGTCGAGCTCGAGCTCCGGCTCCAGCGCCTGGCGGACCAGGTGTCTCTCTCCCGCGGGGCAGAAGGCGACGATGGCGCGCTGGCGGTGCTGGTGCAGGTAACGGGTGAGGCGGAGCTGGCCGTCCTCCGCGTATTCGACGAAGCGGACGCCGAGCGACACGATGGTGTGGCCGTCGCTGCGGGAGTCTGCGCGCCAGCAGACGGTGCCGCGCGCCGACACCGGCTCGGCGTCGGGAAGGGGAAACTCGACCGCGATCTCGTCTCCCTCCGCCGGTACGGTGGCGCCGCTCGACGCGTTGGCGACCAGCCCGATGCCGGACCGGCTCAGGTTCACCGACCAGCACGCCGGCAACCGGGGACGCACCAACACCGGAACGTGAAGCGGAAAGCGCCGCTCGCGCGTCACCATCTGGGAAGCGGCCTGCATCGCTTTCGAACTCATCGCTTCATCCGTGACACCTGCCGATGGGCCCCCCGCCGGCTACGCGGCCGTGCAGTGTACAGGCTTTCATTCCTAAAGCATTGGGATCGGCGCTGTCCAAACAATCCAGAGGGTTACGCGATGGCCCGCCCCGTGCTTGTCCAGGCTCGCGGGGGCAGGGAGCGTCGCAATGGACGGTGAGAGAGTGTGCGTCGTGGGCGTCGGTGCGTTCGTGCCCACCCGGACGATTGATACCGATCGGATCGCCCGAGCCATCCCCGGTTGGCCTGCGGAGCGCATCGTCGAGAAGACCGGCATTCGCGAGCGGCGCTTCCTCTGGGATTTCGACGAGAAGACCGGCCGCGCCATCCCTCCGCCGCCGGACGCCAACTTCTATCCCGCCAACAACACCGACATGTGCGAGGCCGCGCTCTGGCGGGCGCTGGCGATGTCGAAGCTGCCCGCCACCGATCTCGACGCCATCTTCGTCGTCACCTGCACGCCTGACGAGCTCAACTTCAGCCACGACGCGATGGAGCTGCACCGGCGGCTGGGTTGCCGCGAGGACGCCTTCGCCTTCGTGGTGGACGACGGCTGCGGCGGAACTCCCTACCTGATCGACATGGCCCGCAAGATGATCGAGGGCGGGAAGTTCCGCTCCATCGCCGTGGTGGCCTCCGCCTTCACCTCCTCGCTGATCGATCGCGACGTGTACACCTCCGAGCTGGAGTTGGAGGGCGGCAAGAAGATCAACGCCTTCCTCTCCATGTACGTCTTCGGCGACGGGGCGGGCGCGGTCATCCTGCGCGCCGCCGAGGGGCCGGGCGACGACGGCATCCTCCGCTCCGTGGCCGGCACCGCGCACTCGGATTTGGTAATCCGCCGCGGCGGTGGAAGTACGCGGCTGCCGTATCACGCGAGCTGCCGGCCGGTGGACCACGCCTTCGTGGTGGACGGCCTCAAGGTGGCGCAGAGCTACCCCACCTACATGAAGCGCTGCATGACCGCGGCGCTGGAAGGCCACGAGGCGCTGGCGCCGCAGATCAAGCGCTACTACTTCCACCAGCCCAACAAGCGGGTGATGGACCACTTCGTCGCGCGGTCCGGCCTGCCGCCCGAGAAGGTGGCCTGCCACGTGGACACGCGCGGCAACACCTCGGCGGCCGGAATGCTCATCCTGCTCGCCGAGGACGTCGAGCGCGGCGTGGTGAAGATGGGGAGCGGGGATCTGGTGATGATCGCCGCGGTCGGGGCCAACGTCCACTACGGCGGGCAGCTCATCCGCCTCTAAACCAAAGGGAAATCGTCATGCGCAATTGGAATCTCGTCCTCTTTCTCCTGGCCGGCTGGACCTCCGCGGCCTTTGCTGCCAACCACGTCGTCCAGGTCCGCTCTGCTGAGGACCCGGCCTCGCCGCCGGATGCCGCCTTCTGCGCCACGGCGCCGTTCGCGGTCAACCTGAGGCTCGGCGCGAGCCTCTATGCCCACGACGTGGACGATCACACCGGCCTCGTCCGCGCCGATCACGCGCGCAAGATCGGCATCGCCACGGCCTGCGCCCGGCTCACCAACTTCACCTTCCCGGCGGGCTTGCAGCAGGATTTCTACGTGCGCTTCGATCTGCCGGGAGGCTCGTTCACCGGCGTCGGCACCTGCACGCTGACCAGCAACGACGTGCCGCAGGTCGGGTTCGTTCTGGCGGGATGCGCGCTGCGGATGACGTCGTTCCCCGCGGGCGTGGTGGGGGGCGCCATCGCCAGCCTGAGCAGCTTCAACCCCTTCCGCCTGCCGGGCTTCGCCACCGGCTCGTACTGGACCTTGCAGTACTACGACAGCGCGCCTACGCTGAACTTCGAGCAGGACTCCGACAAGGCGATGGAGTGGGTCGCGGAGGATCAGTGACGGCGGGGAAGCGGGGTTACATCGGCGCCTCGTTCAAGAGCGCGGTGGACTTCATCCATCAGCGCGGCCTCGCCGGGAAGGTGCTCGCCGACTGCTCGCCGGAGACCCGGAAGCTGGTGGAGAAGCCGCCGACCCTGAGCTGGATGGACTCCGCGCCGCTCGACGAGTTGGAGACGCTGATCGCGCGGCACTCCGGGCGGCAGGCCTGCGTCGACCTCGGGCTCGAAGCGGCGCGCAAGCTGGGCGGCGGCATCGTGCAGCCGGTGCTCAAGTTCGCGATGTCGCTGTTCGGGCAGAGCCCCGCCTCGTTGCTCGCCAACCTGGACCGGTTCTACCCGCTGGTGGCGAGCGGGTTGCATTTCCAGTACGAGGCGGCGACGGAGACGGCGGGGACGGTGACCATGACCTGCGACGGCCCCGGCGTGCCTCCTGCCTTCTTCGACGTCACCCGCGGCAACCTCATGTACATGATCGAGCTGTGCCAGCGGCAAGGCACGGTGGAGGCGCCGCAGGTATTGAGCTCCGATCAGCTCCAGACCCAGGTGCGCTACCAGGTCAGCTGGTCGTAGCAGCCGACGCGCAGGTCGTGGCCGTCGCTCTCGGCCACCACTGCGCACGCGTCGGTCCGGAAGATCCGTCCCTGCGTGCGCGCCACCACGTCGGGGTTGGGGAAGCCAAAGCGGTTGCCGGCGCCCACCGAGAAGACCGTGAACCGCGGAGAGACGCGCCGCAAGAAAGCCTCGGTGCTGCTGGTGCGGCTGCCGTGATGCGGGGCCTTGAGCAGATCGGCCTGTAGCTCCTCTCCGCCCTGGGCCAGGTCCGCCTCCGCCAGCGCCTCCACATCCCCGGCGAAGAGCAGGGCGACGTCTCCGTGCACGATGCGCAGCACGATGGAGTTGTCGTTGAGCGATCGCCCCTGCTGGAAATGGGAAGGCACCTCGATACGGACGCCGCCCAGCGTGAGCGGGTGCGGCTCGCGCACCGGGACCCCGCGCTGCGCGGCGCGCGCCCGCACTGCAGTGGCGATGGGATCCCGCTCGGCCGTCATCCAGAGCTCGCCGACGGGCACGCGGTCGAGCACCGAGGCCATGCCGCCCGCGTGATCGGGATGAGGATGCGTCAGCACGGCCAGGTCGAGCCGGCGGATGCCCAGCTCGGCGAGCGCCGGCACCACGTCCCGCGCTCCCGGATCGAACTTCCCCGGCCAGCGCAGGTCGCCGCCGGCGTCGATGAGCAGCGCGTGCCCGTCGGGGAGTCGCACCACCGCAGCATCGCCCTGTCCCACCGCCAGGAAGGTCGCGGTCATGTGCGCGCGAGTGTCCGCGAGGGCGGCGCGTGAGCCGGCGAGGAGCGCCAATACGACCCAGGGCGCCAGGGCCAGGCGAAAGCGGCGGCGAACGCACAGCACGACGCCGGCATACCAGAGCGCGCAAGCGGCGATGCCGGGCGCCGCGACCGCAACGCTGGCGAAAGGCAGCGCGGCGAAGCCTCGGGCGGCGGCGAGCGTTGCGCCTGCGAGCAAATCGGCCAGCCACCAGAAGGGAAGCAGATCGAAGGGAACCAGCAACGTGGCTACCGGAATGGCGGCGAGGCCTGGCAGGAGCCCGATCGCGTTGGCGGCCACCGAGACCAGTGAAATTCGATGGAACGCCGCCGCCAGCAGCGGCGCCGTGCAGAGCGCGGCTGCCGCGGTGGAGCAGCCCAGGGCCACCATGTGCTCGAGCAAGCGCCGCCACACCGGAGCGCCTGCTGCGGGAAGCGGCAGCGGCAGGATCTCGCGCAGGGGTCGTGCCAGGACCAGCAGACCGGCGATTCCGGCGACGGAGAGCTGCAGGGCCAGCTCGTGGGTGGCTGCGGGGTCGGCAACGGCGCACGCGGCGGCCGCCAGCGCGAGTGTAGTGAGGCCGTCGGTTCGCCGGGCCAACAGCGAGCCGCCGAGCGCCAGACCGGCGCCGAGCCCGGCCCGGACCGCGGGCCACGGCGCGCCGAGGAGGAGCACCTCCGCCACGGCGAACGGCGCCGCCAATGCCGCGCCGAATGCGGGCGCGCGCAGCCGGGAAGCGAGCGGGGTGCGCAACCAGAGGCGCCGGCCCGCCGCTCGCAGCAGCAGCGTCACCACCGCCAGGTGCAGCCCGGAGCTGGCGAGCAGGTGGACCAGCCCGCTGGCCGCCAGCTCGTCCTCGCTCTCGCGAGAGAGTCCGCTGCGGTCGCCCACCGCCAGCGCGGTGACCAACGCGGCGCGGTCCGGCGTGCTGCAGATGCGCGCGGCGCGCTCGGCGAAGCGCGACCGGAGATCGTCCACGGCGCGCCAGAGCCAAGGGCCGCGCTCCAGCACCTCCACCACCTCTGCGTTGCCCTCCACCGCGATGCCACGGGAGAGGAGCTGCGCGCGGCGGTCGCGGCCACCCGGATTGAGCCGGGGCGGCGGCTGGTGCACCTGGCCGAAGAAGCGGGCGCGGTCTCCACGGTGGACGGGAATTCCCCGCAGCCGGAGTGCGACGAGCCCTTCCTGGACGCGGACCGTACCGAGGGCGACCACCACGCCCTCGAACTCGTCGGGCAGGATGAAGGGCTTGGGCTGCTCCTGGACCGCCCCGCGCAGGAGCCCGAGAGCGAGACCCAGGGCCGGCGCCCGCGTCCGAGAGATCAGCAACAGCGGCAGCGGCAGGACCGCCAGCCAGCAGGGAGAACCGATGCCCAGATACGCGCCGGCGAGAAACGCCGCGCACGCCGCCAGAAGCGGCCGCCCCATCCCCGACCCCCATGTGTGCATCCGCCTACATCCGGCCGCACACGAGCCGGCCATGCTACGCCGCGCCTGCGATCGCCGTCAAGCGTACCCTTGACGTTCGATGCCGCTTCGTGTTAAAACTTCCGGTCTATGCAGACTTTCAAGATCGGCGACAAGGCCGTCTACCCGGGGCAGGGCGTCGGCGAAGTCATGGGTATCGAGCACAAGGACATCGCTGGTCAGAGGCAGTCCTTCTACGTCCTCAAGATCATGGAAAACGGGATGAAAATCCTCATCCCCATCAACAAGGTGGGCTCGGTCGGCCTGCGCAACCTGATCGACGAGAAGGCCGTGGTCAAGGTTTATACCATCCTGCGTCAGAAGGATATCTCGGTGGATTCGGCCACTTGGAACCGCCGCTACCGCGAGTACATGGAGAAGATCAAGACGGGCTCGGTCTTCGAGATCGCCGAGGTGCTGCGCGACCTGTACCTGCTCAAGTTCGACAAGGACCTGAGCTTCGGCGAGCGGAAGATGCTGGACACGGCGCGCAACCTCCTGATCAAAGAGCTTTCGTTGGCCAAGGGCGTCAACGAGGACGACATCGAAGGCGACCTCAAGTCCATCTTCAACTGCTGACCAGAACCTGAACAGAGACGGCGGGCGCGGGCACGATAGAGTGCGCCGCGCCCGTCGCTTTTCCGGCCCCTGAAAAGGCGATCCAGAATGCCGCTCCGCGTCTTCAACACGCTGGCCAACGAGAAGCAGGACTTCAAACCGGTGCAGGCGGGCCGCATCGGCATCTACGTGTGCGGCATCACCGTCTACGACCTGCCGCACATCGGCCACGCGCGCATGCTCACCGCCTTCGACGTGGCGGTGCGGTTCCTGCGCTGGGCGGGCTGGCAGGTCACCTACGTCCGCAACTGGACCGACGTCGACGACAAGATCATCCGCCGTGCCGGCGACCGCGGGCAGGATCCGAAGCAGTTCGCCGAGCACTTCATCGAGGAGTGCCGGCGCGACATGGAGGCGCTCAACGTCCTGCCGGCTGACGTCGAGCCCAAGGCCACCGATCACGTCCCCGAGATGCTGGAGATGATCGCGAAGCTGATCGAGCGCGGACACGCCTACGCGGCGAAGGGAGACGTCTACTTCTCGGTGCGCTCCT
>DASRTX010000409.1:0-9191 GCA_035655715.1 Myxococcales bacterium
ACGGCGGCATCCGGATGGGGAGCCAGCCGCCGGCGCTCGCGCCCCTGGCCTTCTGCGGTCTGGGCGCGCTGGGATGGCTTGCCTGCGCGTCGCCGCGGACGCGCTGACAGCGCGGTAGGATGGCAGGTCCGGGGTGCATCATGCCGGGCCTCACCGCCGCCCAGGCGATCCGCTTGTTGAGACGCGAAGGCGCCATGCTGCAGTCCGCTCGCGGACCGCTGGCGACGCTGACGCACGCCATCGCCGGCGAAGCGATCCGGGGGAGCTGGTGGGGCCACCCGGCGGGAAAACACATCTTCGCCGTGATCTCAAAGTTACACGACCTGGACGAGGTGGCGACCTGCAAGCTGGTGGATGGGAAGATCACGCTCGTCCACCGGCGTCTCTGGCCGGCGCTGGTCGCGGCGGCGGGCACCAGGCCCAATCGCCATCTGGACCGCGTCCGTCAGGAGCACCAGCCGTCGGGCGAGCACCGCAACATGATCGAGCCATGGCCCCGGTGGGTTCCGGCCAAGCTGCGCAGCGAAGCGAAGCGGCTGGCGCTCTCCGACGCCAAAGCCGAGCTCGGACCGCTCGCTCCATACGTCAGCCCGCGAATCTGACCAGGACGGCGATCAGCGGCCCTTGGCCATCTCTCCGCGCAGCGTCATGCAGGTGGACGAGGCGCGCGCCACCAGCGAGCCGCCTGCGTCCACCACGTCGCACTCCACCATGCCCACGGTGCGGCCTGCCTTCACCACCCGCGCCTCGGCCCGGAGCCTGCCGTTGCGCACGGGCTTGAGGAAGTTGATCTTCAGCTCCAGCGTGGTGAACGACTCGCCCTCCTCCAGCCGCGCGGCATAGGCCATGCCCATCGCGGCGTCGGCGATGTCGCAGAGAATGCCGCCGTGGAGGGTCCCCATCGGGTTGTGGTGGCGGGCGGCCGCTTCGAGATCGAAGACCGCGCGCCCCGGCTCGATGGAGACGGCCGTCACTCCGCCGATGGTGTTGAGCACCGGCGGGAGATCGCCGCGGAGGACGGCCGCACCCTTTTGGGAAAGCGTGGTCATGCCTGAGAGATGGCGCCGGTGCCATCCGGATTCGTGCCGGCCACTCAGAGCATCTCGTCGTAGCCGCGCCCGTGCATCTCCAGGAGACAGAAGCCGTTGCCGAACGGATCGGCCAGCGTCGCCAGCCGCCCCCATTTGCGCGTCTGGATCTCGCGATCCAGAGTCGCGCCAGCCGCCTGGGCGCGGCGCACGGCGGCGTCGATGTCCGTCACCTCGCAGTCGAGATGGACGGGCGTCCAGTGACGGCGGTAGTCGCGCACCGGGCCGGACACAGACGTGGGCGCGCTCCCCACCGGCTCCGCCAGCAGATCGATGGCCGAGGTGCCACCCAGCATCTCGGCCCATTTGGAGCCCAGCCTTCTCCCCAACGTGAGCCCGAGGGCGTCGCGGTAGAACGCGATCGCCCGCTCCAGATCGTCCACGTCGATGCACACGCGCAGGCGCAGCGTCATCTCTCCGGCTCCCCGTCGAAATAGCCCACCTGCATGGCCGCCCTGAACATGAAGCGCTTCCTCCCCGGGGAGTCGCATTGGTCCGCACGACATCCATGTGAACTTCCCGATGGGGACACGCAATGGCGTGTCCCCGAAAATGGGTGTTCGCATGCTAGCAGTCCATCGCTGTCGCCGTGCGAACGAGAGGGCGAGCGCACCGTCGTTGACGGCGAGCGCGCCGCGCGTCCTCCTGTTATACGGGCGTGCCGTGTCTCGCGACCCCGAAACGATCTTGATCGTCGATGATCGCGATGCCAACCTCCTGGCTCTGGAGGCGGTGCTGGAGCCGCTGGGCGAGCGTCTGGTCAAGGCGCGTTCCGGGCGCGAGGCGCTCCGCTTTCTCCTCGACGCGGACTGCGCCCTCATCCTTCTCGACGTGCAGATGCCCGATCTCGACGGCTTCGAGACCGCCGCCCTCATCCGCCAGCGCGAGCGCACCCGCTACACGCCCATCATCTTCGTCACCGCCGTCCGCCGCGAAGAGGAGCAGATCGTCAAGGGCTACGCCAACGGCGCCGTCGACTATGTCGTCAAGCCCTTCGCGCCGGAGTCGATGATCGCCAAGGTGCGCGTCTTCCTCGAGCAGCACCGCCGCGAGAAGGCGCTGCTGCGCGACGTGGCCCAGCGCGAGCAGGAGCGGGCGGAATTGGAGAAGCGCGAGCGCATGGCCCGCGCCGAGGCGGACGCGCACCGCGAGCACCTCTACGCGCTCTTCATGAAGGCGCCCGCCGCCATCGCCATCGTGCGGGGCGCGGAGCAGGAGTTCGTCCTCGCCAACCCGCAATTCCAGAAGCTGGTCGGCCAGGCCCAGCTGGTCGGGCGACGCGGCCGCGAGGCCGTCGCCGGTCCCGAAGCGCAGCCCACCTGGGACCTGCTCGAGGAGGTGTACCGCGTGGGGGACCCCTACCTCGGGACCGAATACCCGGGCCTCTGGGGCCTCAAGGGACAGGACGGCGCGGAGCGGTACTTCAACTTCGTGGCCCAGCCCACCAAGGTGTCCGGCGGCGCGGTGGAGAACGTGATGATCCACGCCGTGGAGATCACCGACACGGTGATCGCGCGCCGGAAGACGGAGGCGCTGGCACGCCAACTGCTGGAGACCGACCGCAACCGGGACGAGTTCCTCGCCATCCTCGGGCACGAGCTGCGCAACCCGCTCGCGCCCATCCTCACCGCGCTGCACATCATGCGGTTGCGCTCGGCCGACCCCTCCACCGAGCGGGAGCGGGCCGTGATCGAGCGCCAGGTCTCGCACCTGTCCCGCCTGGTCGACGACCTGCTCGACGTCTCCCGCGCCACCATGGGGAAGATCGACCTGCGCCGCGAGCGGGTCGATCTGGCCACCGCGATCACGCGCGCGGTGGAGATGACCCGGCCGCTCGTCGACACCCGCCACCACAAGCTCACCGTCGACGTTCCCGTGGGGGCGCTCTTCGTCGAGGGAGATCCGGTCCGGCTGGCCCAGGTGGTGGCGAACCTGCTCCAGAACGCCGCCAAGTACACCGAGCCCGGCGGCAACATCGAGGTCAACGCCCGCCGCGAAGGGCCGGACATGGTGGTGCGGGTGAAGGACGACGGCCACGGCATCGCGCCGGAGAGGCTGTCCTCCATGTTCGAGCTCTTCGTGCAAGGCGATCAGGGCGGGGATCGATTACAAGGCGGCCTCGGCATCGGCCTCACGCTGGTGCGCAGCCTCGTGCAGTTGCACGGCGGGACCATCGACGCGTACAGCGAAGGTCCGGACCGCGGGAGCGAATTCGTCATCCGCCTGCCGGCTTCCTCCCGCGATGCCCCCCGCCCGGCGCCCCTCCAGGCCCCGCCCGCGGAGAAGCCCTTCCAGCGCAAGCGCGTGCTGATCGTCGACGACGACGTCGACGGCGCCGACATGCTGGCGCAGGCGCTGGAAGCGGCGGGGCACGTGGTCCGCAAGGAGCACGACGGCGCTTCCGCGGTGGTGGCGGCGGCGCAATTCCAACCCGATGTGGTCCTCCTCGACCTGCGGCTGCCGGGGATGGACGGCATCGAGGTGGCGCGCAGGCTCCGTTCCTATCCGCAGCTGGCGGGAGTGCGCATCGTGGCGCTCACCGGATTCGCGCAGGGATCGGATCGCAACCGCAGCGCCGCCGTGGGAATCGAGAGCCACCTGGTGAAGCCCGTGGACGTGGCCACCGTGATGGAAGCCATCGCCGTCGGCCGCGTCCCCGTCGAACCGTCGGCGTAGAACTAGCGGCGACCGAAGCTGGCAATCGCGGCGGCTGCGGAATCCCGGAGGACGCTGGCGTCCGCGGCATCGATGATCACCTGACCTCGCCGGGGAGGCGTGAACGTCGCGGGAAGCTGCGTGGGAGGAATGCCGGTCAGCATTCCCGTGATGACGAGCGCCGCCAGGTACGAGCCTTCGACCGCCGGATGGAACCCGTCGGCGGAGTAGAGGTCCAGGGCGGGCTTCCGCTCCCACGCCAGCGACCAGGCCTCGTTGACGGGAAAGTAGATCGCGCCCACGTTTGCCGCGGCCAGCGAGTAGGAAGCGCGGACCTGCTCGAACGTCGACGGGCCCTGTGAGTCCGCCCAGACGGAGAAGAGCGCCGTCCGCGCGCCGGCGGCGCGGACGAGCGCGTCGAACGCGGCCGCGTCGTCGCGCAGCTGGATGCGGCTGTCGGGCTGGCCCGAAGGCCCCTGCTGGAGGATCACCACGCGCCAGCCCCCCGCCGCGATGGCGTCCGGCGCCTCGCCGTCGGCGAGGTGATCGCCGAGCGAGTAGTTGGGGATTGCCACCTGCGCGGTGGGCAGCGTCACTCCGGCAGCGGCGGCGAGCCCCTCGACCATGCCGGGCAGGTCGTTCGCATCCGTCAGGCTATTGCCGACGAAGAGGATGGCGGGCCCGGGAAGGGCTGGCCGCGGCGCGGGCGGCGCGCGCTTCTCGCTCCCGCCGCAAGCGGCGCCCAGCCATCCCACGACGAGCATTGCCGTGAAGAGCGCGCGACCCTGCATATCCTCCCCGGCTGGCGAACGTTCTACCCGCTGGATTGGTCCTTGGTCCAATTCACCGGGCGGCGAGGACGCGTCCAGGCTGCGAGACGATGCAAGCGATCACTGTAGAGCCGCTCAAGGCGGGTTCAGCCCGGCTCGAAGAGATTCCCGAGCCCGACGTCCGCACGGGCTCCGTCCTGGTCGAGGGCGTGGCGGTGGGGATCTGCGGAACCGACGCGGAGATCGCGCAGGGAAAGTATGGCTGGGCTCCAGAGGGCCGGTCCCGCCTGGTGCTGGGCCACGAATCGCTAGGCCGCGTGATCGACCCCGGACCATCGCCCTCGCTCCGCAAAGGCGAGCTGGTGGTGAGCATCGTGCGCCGGCCCGATCCGGTGCCGTGCGCGAGCTGCGCGGTGGGCGAGTGGGACATGTGCCGCAACGGGAAGTACACGGAACGCGGCATCAAGCAGATCGACGGCTTCATGTCCGAGCGCTGGAGGGTGGAACCCGAATACGCGATGAAGGTCGACCCATCGCTCGGTCTGCTGGGCGTGCTGCTCGAGCCCGCCACGGTGGTGGCGAAGGCGCTGGAGCACGTCCAGGCGGTGGGACAGCGCTCATTCTGGGAGCCGCGGACGGCGCTGGTGACGGGTGCCGGCCCCATCGGGCTCCTGGCCGCGCTGGCCCTGAGCCAGCGCAACCTCGAGGTGCACGTGCTCGACCGGGCGGAGTCCGGCCCCAAGCCGGAGCTGGTGCGCGCGCTCGGCGCCACCTACCACCGCGGATCGGTGACGGCGATCGGCTTCGAGCCGGACTTGATCGTCGAATGCACCGGCGTCGGGCAGGTGATCAGCGATTCGATTCAGGCGCTCGCGCCCAGCGGCGTGCTCTGCCTCACCGGAGTGGGCAGCGGCGGCGCGGACGTCGGTCCCGGCGTGGCCGACATCGCCGCGGCGGCGGTGCTCAAGAACAAGGTGATCGTGGGCAGCGTCAACGCCAACCGCAGGCATTGGTACAGGGCCGCCGAGGGGCTGGCCCGCGCCGATCGTGGATGGCTGGGCCGCCTGATCACGCGGCGCGAGCGGCCCCAACACTTCGCGCAGGCGCTGGAGCGCAAGCCGGAAGACATCAAGGTGGTGCTGCAGTTCGCGGACGCCTGATTCCCGCTAGGCGTTCACGGCGGGCGCCGGGGCTGGTCGGGCCTGGACCTGCGCGGCCGGCGCGGCGCGCAACTCGCGCAGCGCGCGCTCGATCCGCGGCACCACTTCTTTCTCGGTGTACCGGATGAAATGCTCGCCCTGGACCGCCAGCGCGACGGCGCGCGGCAGCGTATGGGGCCGCCGCAGGGCCCGGCCCACCAGGCGCCAGAAGTGCCCGCGGCGGGGAGAGAGGACTCCGACTCGCAGCGCGATCCGCAGCAGCATGGCGAGGGCGCCGGGGCGCAGCCTGCTGCGCGGCCGGCTGCCGATGCCGTCGACGATCTGCGCGCACCTCTTGTAGTACGCGTCGGCGGAGTAGATGGAGGACAGGAGCGTGCGATAGCCGCTGAGCAGCGTGTCTTCGTCCAGCGCGGTGACGAAGTTCGGGCGGCCGAACTGGTCGCCGGTGGAGTTGCCGCGCAGCCGCCCTTCCCGTTCCAGCCGCCGCCACAGCTGGGTGCGGGGCAGCGCGGTGAGGATGCCCACCATCGCCGCGGCGATGGGCAGGCTCTCGATGAACGAGCGCTGCAGCTCGAACACCTCCGGGCCGTCGGCGTCGAACCCCACGATGAACCCCGCGTACACCTCCATCCCCGCGCGCGTCACCCGCCAGACGGATTCCGCGAGTCCGAGCCGGAGGTTTTGCAGCTTCTGCGTCTCGCGTAGCGCCTCGGGCGACGGGGTTTCGATCCCCAGGAACACGGTGGTGAATCCCGCCCGCGCCATCGCCTCGAGCAGCTTCGGCTGCGTCGCCAGATCCACGCTCGCCTCGGTGTAGAGCTCGAAGGGCCGGCCGTGCCGGTCCTGCCACGCCTCGATCTCCGGCAGCACCTGGGCCACCGCCTTGCGGTTGGCGATGAAGTTGTCGTCGACGAAGAACACCGAGCCGCGCCAGCCCCACGCGCGCAGCGCCTCCAGCTCGCGGATCACCTGCGCCGCCGACTTGGTGCGAGGCTGCCGCCCGAACATCTCGATGATGTCGCAGAACTCACAGTTGAACGGGCAACCGCGCGAGTACTGCAGGCTCATCGAGACGTAGCGTTCCCTGCGGAGCAGGTCCCAGCGCGGCGTGGGCGCCGCGGCCAGCCTGGGCCGCGCGCCACCTTCCGGTACCAGGTGGCGCGGCCCCTCGCCGCGCTCCAGCGCGTCCACCAGGGTATAGAGCCGCTCCTCCGCCTCGCCTTCGAACACGTGGTCTGCCTCCGGAAACTCGGCCGGCGAGGTGCTTGCTGCCGGGCCGCCGACGACCGTGCGCACGCCGGCCCGGCGCGCGCGCGCGAGCACCTGGTGCATGGACGGCGCGTGGATGAGCATCCCGGTGAGCAGCAGGACGTCGGCCCATTCGAGATCCGCGTCCAGCAGCGGCTCGACGTTCAGGTCCACGAGCCGCAGCGACCAGTGTTGCGGCAGCTGCGCCGCGAGCGTGACCAAGCCCAACGGCGGCATGGAAGCGGACTTCCCAATGATTCCCATCGCATCGTGGAAGCCCCAATAGGTCTTCGGCGTCAGCGGCTGAATCAGCAGTGCTTTCATGCCTTTCCGCTTGCACCCTCCATGTCACGGCGCGGTCACGGCGGCGCTTGGAATGTTTCCAGGTCGCAATACCTGAACGTGCGTACCGCACATTCAAGGGCCCCTGGGTAGTCCTTAGTGGGCACCTGTGTGTATCCTCGCTGGACGGCCAACTTGGCCCTCTCACGGCTCGACCGAGCGAGGGAACTCCAGCATGACTTCCACCGCGTCACGCGTTGCAATCGCTTTCCTCTCCATTTCCTGCGGCGGACCCGAGGCAATTCCGGGCGCGCGCACGGCGTCGGCCGATCTCACGTCGGCGACGCCGGTTTCGCCCGCCCAGGGGCAAATCCTTTCCAATGCGCGAGTGACCTTCTCCGGCCGTAGCGACGCCGCTGCCGGCACGGCGGTGACCGTCGCTGCGCTCGACGCTCGCCTGTTGCAGCGCTCCTGCAAGGCCGCGGTGGGCAAAGATCAAACATGGTCGTGCGCCATCCAGCTGGCGGAAGGCGGGTACACCTGGACCGCGCAGGCCGGCCACGCCGGCGCCGTGTCGTCCCAATTCGATTTCGTGGTGAGCATCGGCAAGCTGCCCGCCCCGCTCATCGACCACACCGCCTCGCCCACCGCAGACGCAAAGCCCATCCTGACCGGAGTGGCCAGCGCGAAGCTGGTGTCCGCGGACGCCAAGGTCATCGTCTCCGAAGGCGGCACGACCCTGTGCACGGCGGCGCTGAAGTCGGCGAGTTGGAGCTGCGCGCTGGCCGCGGCTCTACCGGATGGTCGGCACCTGCTCGCCGCCGTGGTGGAGACGCGCAACGACGACGATGACGATGACGACGACTATCGGTGGAACCACGACGACGACGACGGCGGCGCCCTGGTCCGCACCGCCTCGTCGAACCCTGATCTCTTCGTGGTCAAGACCGGCATCGGCAAGCCGACGGTGAATCCGATCCCCTCTCCCACGGACCTGACGACCATCCAGTTCTCCGGCACCGGCGAGCCCTCCGCTTCGGTCACGGTCGCCGAGGGCGGGGCCCTCCTTTGCCGGGCAGCCGTCGCCACCTCCGGCGCATGGACGTGCGCGGTGGACGCGCTGCGCGACGGGACGCACGACGCGCAGGTCTCCCAGGCGGATGCGGCCGGAAACACCAGCGGCGCCGTGGGCGTCTCCTTCGTCATCGACACGCACTTGCCTTCGGCCCCGACCCTGGACACGGTGGCGACTCCGACTTCCAATCCGGCGATCTCCCTCTCCGGCACCGGCGAGCCGGCAGCGCGCGTGAGCGTGCTCGACAGCTACTCGAATCTCCTCTGCACCGCGACGGTGGGCAGCACCGGCACCTGGAAGTGTGCCACCGAGTTGTCCGACGGCGACTATCTGATGACGGCGTTCCAGGCCACGGCGGTGGGAAAGCGGAGCGGACCGTCGAACGCGGTGCCGCTCAGCGTCCGCACGCTGGTCGCGCCGCTGTTCGATCCCATCGCCTCGCCCACCCGCAATCCGCAGCCCACGCTCGGCGGCACCGCGGCTGCCCTCGCCATGGTCGCCGTCCATCTCGGCGAAGAGACGGTGTGCTCGGGGCGGGCCGATGCGGGTGGCCGGTGGAGCTGCGTGCCCGCCGCTCCGTTCGCCGACGGATCGTACTTGCTGCTTGCGCAGGTCGAGGATGCGCGCGGCCACGTCTCGCCGGTGAGCCAGTCGCGGGCCCTGGTGGTGGACACGACGCCGCCCGCGGCACCGGTGCTCGACGCCATCGCCGGGACCAAGCACGCGGCGAAGGCGGTGGTGAGCGGGAGCGCGGAACCGGCGAGCGCGGTCGCGGTGACCAACGCGGATACCTCCGCGCTGCTCTGCACCGCGGCGGCCAGCGCCGCAGGCACCTTCCGCTGCACGCCCGGGTCTGGCCTGGCGGCGGGAATCCGCGTCACCGCCACGGCGACAGATGCGGCAGGCAACACCT
>DASRTX010000410.1:0-6229 GCA_035655715.1 Myxococcales bacterium
TCAACTCCACATGTCGCAACCGAGAGAAACGACGTTCCTAGGCAGCCAATAGCGGCTTCACCGAACTCGGTCCTAAGAGTTTGCTCCCCACCCAACCAACGAGCAGCGGGGTAACGAGCACCATGACATCAACGACCAACACACCGGTCGCCCCGTATACGCCGAACTTCTGTCCGGCGTACACAGCAGCCAGGAGAATGTGCGCGATGACCCCGGCAGACACGGACACCGCCAGCGCCTTGCCGCTCATCGCGCCGGATTTCATGACCGCGTAGATCATCCAGAAAAAAGCGGGGATGAAAAACAGCCCGCCTGTCAGGACTCCACCACCGGCCGCAAGGCCACCAACAATGGTGGAGACGACGTGAAGCGTTCCGTTGAAGATCAGCAAGCCGTACCAGCTCAACCCGATTACAAGGTTCCGCCGCGCGAGCAGTGCCGCAAGCGGCGCGGCCACCCACGCGATACCGAGGTTCACGAGCGGATAGTGTGCTAGCGGAATCGCACAGTCAGGGTTCGGCGGGTATCCGAGGTTCTTGCAGACCGCATCCGGCAGGTCGTAAGTACGGCCCATGAGATCGAACCCGTACTCCTCGAACATGTGGATCATGAGCAATGGCACAGCGAGCCACGCGAGCCAAACCGGGTCCCGCCAGCGGGAGACGGTAAGCTGGCTGCGCATCGCGTCCGTGTAGAGCATGACGGCCAATAGTGCCAAGCCCCCCCCCAGACACAACCACGGCCACCCTAAGTGCCAGATGCTCCAGGTCATGGGGTTCCCCTCCGGCCAAGGACTGACGGGGAAAGCCTATCCGCGAACGCGGAGCGTAGGCATGCATCCTTGGTCCAATATAGAAAGCCGGTTGATATTGATCGCTTCGTACCCAGGCCGCCCTGACGGGGCCGGCTCACAAGGCGCGCGGCGCGCTTGGCCGATTCGCGGTCACGGGGAGTGAGCATATGGCGGTGGACCTCAAGGAAGCCCCGGACCGCTGCTGGCCCTGAGGCGCGAAAGGCCTTCTCCACCTTCGCTACGTTCTCGGCAAGATTCCGGACATACCTGCTGCTCCCCTAAGTTGGCGCTTTGCCAGGACACCAGTCAACAGGTACCATTGATGGGTGCCGTTGGAGGTACCGCCATGTCGGATCCCATCTTCAGCCGCGACGTGCGGCCCATCACCGATTTCAAGGTCAAGAGCGCCGCCATCGTCGAGCAGACCCGTCGCACGAAGCGTCCAGTCCTGATCACCCAGCGAGGCCGTGGCGTCGCGGTCGTGGTCGGCCTCGAAGAGTACGAGAGCATGAAAGAGGAGTTGGCGTTCGGCCGGGCGATCGATGAGGGAGCGGAGCAAGCGAAGCGCAAGGAGTTTGCCTCCAGCGCTGAAGTCGCCGCCGTGCTCGGCAAGCCGCGGCGCTGAGGGTGCGCATCCGCTGGACGCGCCTGGCGCTCGCCGACCTCATCTC
The DNA here is from genome assembly GCA_035655715.1 of Myxococcales bacterium. Lineage (GTDB taxonomy): Bacteria > Myxococcota > Myxococcia > Myxococcales > 40CM-4-68-19 > 40CM-4-68-19. The sequence goes on from DASRTX010000410.1 coordinate 1,465, forward strand.
CGCGCGCGACCACCTGGCCGCCGAGAATCCTCTTGCCGCAGAAGCGCTGCTGTCCAGGGTGTCGGAAGCTTTGAAGAGACTTCGAAAGCACGCGCGTTCGGGGCGAATCGTCCCCGAGCGGCGGTCGCTCGGGTACAGAGAGGTCATCTTGCCACCCTACCGACTCATCTATGCAGTCGCAGGAGGCGAGATCCAGGTGCTGCGGCTATGGCACTCGCGGCGTGATCCAACTGGAATCTAGTTTCCGGCGGGTGCGCCACGTCAAGCCGGCAGGGCACCGCTCGACGCCATCTTGCCGAGCAGCCACTGCAGACCCGACAGATGCTGCTGGTCGTGGCTGCGCAGGTAATGCACCAGCGCGCGGAGCGTGAGGCGGCCGTACTCGGCGAAGGTGCCGGTCCGATCGAGTTGGGCAGGGCTCAAGCCCCGCAGCATGTCGATGGTCGTCCTTCGCGACTCGCCAAAGGCCCGGAGCGCGAGGGAGAGGTCGGCCTCGTGGTAGCGCCGCGCCGCAGCCAGCTCGTAGCCGTCGATGGAGATCAGCGAGGGCCCCGACTCCTCGAGCAGGCGGCGGATGCGCACGTGGTAGCCGTCGGCCTCGATGTCGCGCAGGTGGCAGGCGTGGCCGAGCGCGGAGAAGTTCTCGGCGGGCGACCCTCCCCAGGATTCGGGTTGCCAGACGAGGAGCGCGGCGGGAAATACGCGCAAGGTTGCCTCCAGCTCGTTCGGCATCGCCCGCAGGCCAGCAAGGACGTCGTCCCAGGCTCGGGTCGCCGATTCTGCGCGGAGCGGATTCATGACGCCCTCCTTAGCACGCCTGTGGACGCGCTCGCGTCGCCGTCGTAAAGGGCAACGAATCGAGGAGGAGCCGCGGCCGGCGGTTGCCGTTGCATCGCACTTGCGATACATTGTGGTGGATGAAGACGTCCACCCTGCCGCCGCTCCGCGTCGAGCCTCGACTCCGCAGCGAGGCAGAGCGCCTGCTTCGCGAGGGCGAGACGCTCTCTTCCTTCGTCGTGGCTGCCGTAGAAGAGAGCGTGCGGAACAGGGCGCTGGAGGACGAGTTTGTGAAGCGCGGGATCGCTTCGGGCGAGAAGGCGCGCCGCTCAGGCAGGTACACGTCCGCAGTTTCGGTTGTGGCGGGGCTGAGACGGCGACTCTCCAAGGCCCGAAAAGGGGCTACTCGCGGTAAAGGCCCACGGCGGCAGTGAGGTATCGCGTCCGGTTCACTGCGGATGCGAGGCAGGACCTCGATGAGCTCTACGGCTTCCTGCTGGAAAAGGATCTGCACGCCGCGGGCGGCGCGCTGGAGGCGATCGAGGAAGCACTGAAGCTCCTCGAGAGATTTCTTTTTTCGTGTCGCAAAGCCGCCGAGGGAAGACACGGGCCATTCCTTCGCGAGCTCGTCGTTACTTTCGGAAGCGCGGGCTACATCGTGCTCTTTGAGATCGAACGACGAGACACGGTCACCGTCCTGGCGGTACGTCACCAGCGCGAAACCGATTTCTACTGATCGAACCGGCGTCGGCAAACTTTGGTACCGTGCGGCCTCCATGCCCGCGCGCGACTACCTCGAACGCATCCTCTGCGCGCGCGTCTACGACGTGGCGGTCGAGACTCCCATCGATCCCGCACCCGGCCTCTCCGCGCGCCTCGACAACACCGTGCTGCTCAAGCGCGAGGACATGCAGCCGGTCTTCTCCTTCAAGCTGCGCGGCGCGTACAACAAGATGTCCCTGCTCCCCGCGGCGGCCCTCAAGCGCGGCGTGATCGCGGCGTCCGCTGGCAACCACGCGCAGGGCGTCGCGCTTTCCGCGCAGCGCCTGGGATGCCGCGCCACCATCGTCATGCCGGTGACCACGCCGCGCATCAAGGTGGATGCGGTGGTCGCCCGCGGCGCCGAGGTGGTGCTGGCCGGCGATGCCTACGACGACGCCTACCGGCACGCGAAGCAGTTGGAGCGGAAGCGCAAGCTGACCTTCGTGCACCCCTACGACGATCCGGACGTGATCGCGGGGCAGGGAACCATCGGGATGGAGATCCTGCGCCAGCACCCCGGCCCCATCCACGCGATCTTCGCGGCCGTCGGCGGCGGCGGACTGATCGCCGGCATCGCCGCCTACGTGAAGCGCCTGCGGCCGGAGATCCGGGTCGTCGGCGTCCAGCCGGTGGACTCCGATGCGATGGGCCGTTCACTCGAGCAGGGAAGGCGCGTCACGCTCTCGCAGGCCGGCCTCTTCGCGGATGGGGTGGCGGTGAAGCGGGTGGGCAAGGAGACCTTCCATCTCGCCCGCCGCTACGTCGACGAGACCATCCGCGTCGGCACCGACGCCATCTGTGCCGCCATCAAGGACGTCTTCGAGGACACGCGCTCGATCCTGGAGCCCGCCGGCGCGCTCGCGGTGGCGGGAGCGAAGGCCTACGCGCAGCGGACCGGAATCAAGGGCCAGACGCTGGTGGCGGTGCAGAGCGGCGCGAACATGAACTTCAACCGCCTGCGCTTTGTCGCCGAGCGTGCCGAGGTCGGCGAGCGCCGCGAGGCCATCCTCGCCGTCAGCATCCCGGAGCGTCCGGGCAGCTTCCGGCTCTTCTGCGCGGTCCTCGGGCCGCGCAACATCACCGAGTTCAACTACCGCATCGCCGACGCCGACGAGGCGCAGGTCTTCGTCGGGGTGGAGATCCACAGCGTGGGCGAGACGGCGGAAATCGTCCGCACCCTCCAGAAGCACGGGTTTCGCACCCTCGATCTGTCCGACGACGAGATGGCCAAGCTGCACGTGCGCTACCTGGTCGGCGGGCACGCCGCCCTGGCCCGGAACGAGCTCGTCTACCGCTTCGAGTTTCCCGAACGCCCCGGAGCGCTCCTACAGTTCCTCTCGCGGATGCGCACCGACTGGAACATCAGCCTCTTCCATTACCGGAACCATGGCTCCGACTGGGGCAGGGTGCTGGTCGGCATGCAAGTACCGCCGCGAGAGTTGCCTCAGTTCCGCCGCTTCCTCGGCACGGTTGGCTATCCGTTCGTGGACGAGACCGCGAACCCCGCCTACCGGTTGTTCCTCGGCTAGGACGCGGTAGAAGATCCCCATGTCCCTCTCCACCCTCCGCGAGGCCCTGCGCGGGTCGAAGCAGGACTTCACCGAAGGCCCGGTGGCGCGCGCGCTGGTGCTGCTGGCTGTGCCCATGGTGCTGGAGACGCTGCTCGAATCGCTCTTCGCGGTGGTGGACATCTTCTTCGTCGCCCACCTGGGCGCCGATGCCATCGCCACTGTCGGGATCACCGAGTCGGTCGAATCGCTGGTCTATGCCGTCTCCATCGGCCTGGGCATCGCCGCGACAGCGACCGTGGCGCGGCGCACGGGAGAGAAGGATCCGGCCGCGGCCTCACACGCTGCCGGCCAGGCCATCGTTCTTGGCGTCCTGGTGGCGGCGCCGATGGCCGCCGCCGGTATTGCCTTCGCGCCCGCCATCCTCGGCCTGCTCGGCGGCTCCCCGGAGGTGCAGCGCGGTGGCGCCGGATTCGCGCGCGTGCTCCTGGGCGGCAACGTCGCCGTCCTGCTGCTCTTCCTCATCAACGCCGTCTTCCGCGGCGCGGGCGACGCGACCATCGCCATGCGCTCGCTCTGGCTCGCCTCCGCCTGCAACATGGTGCTGGGGCCGCTCTTCATCTTCGGGGTGGGTCCTTTTCCCAGGCTGGGCGTGATGGGCGCGGCGGTGGGCACGACCATGGGCCGATCGATCGGCGTGCTCTACCAGCTGACGCAGCTCGCCAGGCGCGACGGGCGGCTCCAGGTCAGGGCAAGCGACCTGGTTCCGGACCCGGCGGTGCTGATGAAGCTGCTGCGTCTGTCGGGCGCAGGCGTGCTGCAGCTCCTCATCGGCACCACCAGCTGGGTGGGCCTGGTGCGCGTGCTCTCCGTCTTCGGCAGCACGGTGATCGCCGGCTACACCATCGCCTTGCGCGTGGTGATCTTCGCCATGCTGCCGGCGTGGGGCATGAGCAACGCCGCCTCCACCATGGTGGGGCAGAGCCTGGGCGCGAAGAAGCCCGACCGCGCCGAGCAGGCGGTGAAGCTCGCCGGGCTCTACAGCATGTTCGTGCTGGGAAGCATCGGCGCCGTCTTCGCCTTCGCCGCCGGGCCGATCTTGCAGATCTTCACGCGCGACCCGGAGATCCTCCCCTGGGGGATCGCCTGCCTGCGCCTGGTGGCGGTGGGATTTCCCCTCTACGGCTGGGGCATGGTGCTGACGGCGGCCATCAACGGCGCGGGCGATACCTGGACTCCCACGCTCCTCAACGGCTTCTGCTTCTGGCTGTTCGAGGTCCCGCTCGCCTGGGCGCTGTCGCGTCACACCGCGCTGCAGCCGCGCGGCGTTTTCCTCGCTGTGACGGCGGCGTTCTGCGCGCTGGCCGGGCTGAGCGCCTGGGTCTTCCGCGGCGGCCGCTGGAAGACGCAGGTGGTGTAAGCCGTCAGCCGGGCGAGGATTTCAGCAGCGCCTGCACGAACGCCGCGCCTTCTTTTTCCGCGCGCTTGCGCACTTGCGTCGCGAAGGGCGGGAAGGGGCCCCGCGCGCGGGCGTGGTCGGTGATCTCCCTGATGTCGCGCTCCTGGCGTGCCGCCTCCGCGGCCGGCTCCCCGCGGCATTGCGCCGCGGCCTGGGTGCTCTTCCGCAAGGCGGCGATGGCGTGCTGCGCGTCGCCGGAGAGGTAGGTCTCCAAGGCGTCATGCGCGCCCGCCACCAGCAGCTCGAGGTAGAGCGTGGG